>NZ_BLTE01000004.1 GCF_013019105.1 Fundidesulfovibrio magnetotacticus | reverse complement strand
CGAAGTCCAGACGGTGGCGCTTGTGGTGGTACTCGTTCAGATCGCGCAGGATGTACCAGCGCAGCTGACCGGCCACGTCGGCGGGAGACGGCCCCAGGTTGTAGGGCTGGAAGGTGTCCTCCCAGTGTTCTGTGAGCGCCCGCAGACTTCCTTGTCGCAGACCAGAGACTGGTAGACATCCTGGTAGCCGGGGTAGGAAGGGAGCGGGCCGGGCTGGACCGGGACCGGCCCGGGTTGGGGTTGCTGCCGGGGCGGCGGGGCTTCCCCGTCCACGGGTCCGAACGTCTCGTCCAGCAGCCGTTCGTAGCGTTCCTGAATCGCCTTGAAATCCTTTTCCGTTCGCATGCGTTTCTCCTGTTCGCGGTGTGCCGGTTTCACCGGCCGATGACCGTGCAGGATACGCAAAAACGATTCGCTGTCTCCCCGCATAGCGCTATGTGGGTAAAGAGTGAAAATTTCTTTCGAGGCCCCTATTTCCCACGGCGGATGTTGTACACGCCGCACCCTCGGCCTGTCATTGGCACAGCCCTATCACCCCGCTGACCGCTCCAGGCACCCCATCTTGGCTGCGAGAGGAGCTGAACAACCCAGCCCCCTTCCGGGGAACGGGAGTCGGGAGGGCAATGTCCGTCTCGGGGCGGGCTGCAACGAAAAAGGCCCCGTCCTTTGCAGGACGGGGCCTTTTGAAACAGTAAGCTCGATGCTACCAGCTGCGACGCGAATGGCCATCATAACCACCGCTACGGGGAGCGCGGGGCTTGTCTTCAGCTTCGTTGACCCGGAGGCTGCGGCCCCCGAGAGTGGAGCCGTTCAAGGCCTGGATGGCGGACATGGCGCCGTCATCCTGCATCTCAACGAAGCCGAATCCGCGCAGGCGGCCCGTCTCGCGATCGGTGATGAGGCTTACGGACAGCACCTCGCCGTGGGCGCCGAACAGGTTGCGGATTTCGTCATCGTAAGTGGAAAAGGGCAGATTGCCGACGTAGATTTTCTTGGCCATGTGAAAAGCTCCTGGAGGTAATAGGCGGTAGTCTTTGTGAAGTGGAGCTTAGCCCAAGCGAAGGTCCAAAAGTCAAGAAGATGTCGGCCTGTTCAAATGATTTGTACCGACTATGCTCATCGAACTTGCTTGGCAAGGACTATTTTTCCAAAATCCTTGAATATTCGATTTCAAGACCGGAACATGGGTTGCAACATCCCTTTATCTTACAGAATACAATTTGCGTGGATCGTTTTCTGCCTTCTCCTGCGGGAGGCTGCGCCAAGCTTGAGGGCCGGGAGGTGTCGTCCCTGCGCCCGGCGAGCCAGCAGGTTTCCTTGCCGCAGAACAGGGACAGGCGGACATCCCGGCTGCCCGAACAGGAGGGCTGCTGGCCGGACTGGGTCAGGCTCGGGGTGCGCCCCCTACTTCCCCCGACGGATGTTGTACACGCCGCGCCCCTCGGCCACGGGCTCGTCCTTGCGCGCGCCGCTCCAGAGGGTCACGGTGGCGTTGCCCACGCGGTTGCCCAATAGCTTCACCACGGCCTCGGCGTGCAGGTCCTCGGGACCGGCCGGGCGCAGGTAGTCCACGCGCAGGTCGATGGTGGCCAGGCGGTCGCTCAGGGCGCAGCGCGTCCACACCGCGAAGCCCCCGCACACGTCGGCCAGGGTGGAGATCACCCCGCCGTGCAGGGCAGGACGGCGCGGGTCGCCGATCAAATCGTCGCGGAAGGGGATGAACAGGTGCACCCGCCCCTCGGCCACCTCGGCCACGCGGATGCCCAGCATCCTGTTGAAGGGCAGGCCGTTCTCGATCAGGTCCGCAAGCACCGAATAGTCCACGACGCCTCCAGCGATTGGCCGGACGGGCCGTTAAACCCGCCGGGCAGATGGTGCGGCCGCGCGCGACCGCGACGCGGCATTGCCTGGCGGCGGGGAGCGCCACCCGCGCCCTGCCGCGATCCGGTCGACGCGCCCATGGCGCGCGGCTCCCGGCGGAACGCCCTCCAGGCGCGGCCGCTCCCCTTGACTTCCAGGGGCCGCATGCTACGCAAGAAAGACTCCATAACCCCAAGCAAGGACCGGCCCGTGGGACGCAGAATCCTCGCATACGTGGCGACCTTCGCCGTCTTCGCCCTGGCAGGGGCCTTCGAGAACATCCGCATTTCCTGGCAGATCGGGCTGTTCTTCTTCGGGCTCATCGCCTCGGTGATCCTCTCCGTGGTGGTGTTCTATCTGGTGGGCTTCATCGTCTCGCCCACGGGCAACCGCTTCGTGCGCCTGGGCATGCTGGCCAGTGAGGCGGCATGCGCCGCCGTGGTGCTCCGGCTCATGCTGCCCATGGCCCCCGTCCACTGAAGCGCCCCTACTCCGCGTTGAGAATCGCCGCGCGCTCGGCCATGTCCAGCAATTCCACGGCCACCTCGCGCATGTTGTAGTAGTAGCTGTAGAACCGCATGATGGACTCCAGGCTGTAGCCCGGCAGCACTCGCCGCGTGCGCAGCATCCCCAGGGCGTCCTCGGCCGAGGCCACGGCCCGGCGCACGCCCTCCAGGCTCCCCGGGGCGTGCCCCTGCGAGACGGCCAGGGCCAGATGCGTCATGGCCGTGACCGTGGTCTGGGCCAGAAGGTCCATCTCGGCGGCCACCTCGGAGTGCAGGCCCTCCAACTCCTCATGGTGCACGGCGTGCTCCATGGCCAGCAGGTGCTCCGCGATGCGCTCCGTGAAGTTGTAGAGCGACACCGTGACGTGCTCCTGGCGAGAGAACCCGGCGGGCTCCCTCTTGGCCTCCTCCAGGAGCGCCCGGTTGCGCTGGCGCGTGGCGGCCAGTTCGCGGCGCGCGTACTCCTCCTCGCCCTCGTCGCAGGAGGGCGCGCGACAGGAGAGCAGCACCGCGTAGAAGGCGGCCTCGTCGTTCAAGGCCTTCACCACGCCCTTCTTCAAGAGGCCGCCCGCCCGCGAGGGCCACACGAAGAGCGACACACCCAGCGCGATGGCCACCCCCAGCCCGATCTCCAGGAAGCGCTCCACGCTGAACGCCAGGAACGACCCGTGCTGGTTGCCCAGGAGGATGATGATGGTGGCCGTGATCCCGGCCATGCGGAAGGACTCGTGCAGGTGCACGAAATAGGCGCACACCAGAATGGAGAGCCCCACGCCCAGGCCCAGGGCCACCGCGCCGGAGCCCAGCGCCGCCAGGCACGCACACCCCAGCGCCGCGCCCACCGCCGTGCCCGCGATGCGGTTCACCCCGGCCTGGTAGGAGCCGCCCAGGTTGTTCTGCATGACGATGATCACGCTGATCACCGCCCAGTAGCCCTGCTCCAGGTTGAGCAGGCTCACGAGGGCGTAGGTGGTCACGGCGGCCAGGGCTGTCTTCAGGGCGTGGCGGATGTGCTGGGAGCTTGGTTTCAGGAGTTTCACGAGAGGTCTCCGTCCGACGCGGTTGCGCCGTGGCGACTCCTAGCGCGAACCGGTCCGCAAGGCCAGCGCGGGCCTGAAAACATACCAAATCGGTATGAATATGGCGCATTTTTGTACACTTTGGTGGGCAAAAGCGCCCCCGCGAGACCTCGCGGCCTTGACCAAAACGGGGGCGGCCGGTATCTCCCGGGGACGAAATGACGCTTTGGTCATTTCCCCCTCCGTTCCACCCCGCAACGTATGAAGAGGAGCGCTTCCATGGCTTGGCGTATGCTGGCAGCCCTGGTGCTCGCGGTTTCCGCGGCACTCCCCGCCCGGGCGGCGGACACCGTGAAGATCGGGGCCGTGGTTTCGGTCACCGGTCCGGCCTCCTACCTGGGAGAGCCCGAGAAGAACACCCTGCTGTACCTCCAGGACCAGCTCAACGAGAAGGGCGGCATCGGGGGCCAAAAGGTGGAAGTGATCGTCTACGACGACGAATCCGACGTGAACAAGGCCGTTCTGGCCGCCGAAAAGCTCCTCAAGCGCGACCAGGTGGCCGCCGTGGTGGGCCCCTCCGTCTCGGGCAACACCCTGGCGCTCATGCCCAAGATGGCCGAGGCCAAGGTCCCCCTGGTCTCCATGGCCGCCGCCGAGAAGATCGTGAACCCGGTGAACCCCTGGATCTTCAAGACGCCGCAGTCCGACCGCCTGGCCGTGGCCAAGCTCCTGGCCGACGCCAAGGCCAAGGGTTTCAAGAAGCTGGCCATCATCACCGTGTCCGACGGCTTCGGCCAGGCCGGGCGCGAGGTGCTCAAGGAGATGATCCCCGCAGCCGGCATGGAGCTGGTGGCCGACGAGATCTTCGGCCCCAAGGACACCGACATGACCGCCCAGCTCACCAAGATCGCCGGGGCGGCCCCCCAGGCCGTGATCTGCTGGGGCACCGGCCCCGCCCCCGCCCAGGTGGCGCGCGGACGAGCCCAGCTGGGCCAGAAGACCCCCCTCTACATGAGCCACGGCGTGGCCTCGCCCAAGTTCGTGGAGCTGGCCGGAGAGGCCGCCGAGGGCCTGGTGCTGCCCGCCAGCTGGATCATCGTGGCCGACCAGATGCCCGAAGGCCCGTTCAAGGCCTTGCTGTCTGCCTACATCCAGGGCTATACGAAGCGCTTCGGCACGGCCCCCTCGGCCTTCGGGGGCTACGGATACGACGCCTTGACGCTCCTGGCCGAGGCCGCCAGAATCTCCGGCAACGCCACGCCCCAGGGCCTGCGCGACGGCCTGGAGAAGGTGAAAGGCCTCCAGAGCGCCACCGGCGTGTTCAATTTCAGCGAGAAGGACCACAACGGCCTGGACGAATCGAGCTTCGCCATGGTCAGGATCGAGGGCGGCAAGTTCGTCCTCGTGAAGTAGGAGGAGGTGCGCATGACCCGGCGCTTCGCAATCGTGCTGGCCCTGCTTTGCCTGTGGGCCGTGCCCGCCCTGGCGGCCGAGCCCCTGAAGATCGGCGCCGTGGTTTCCGCCACGGGGCCCGCCTCCGCCCTGGGCGAACCCGAGAAGAACACCCTGGAGATGGTCCGCGACGCCCTCAACGCCAAGGGCGGCGTGGCCGGACGCCAGATCGAACTGATCATCTACGACGACGAGTCCGACGTGAGCAAGGCCGTGCTGGCCGCCGAAAAGCTCCTCAAGAAGGACCGCGTGGCCGCCATCGTCGGCCCCACCACCACCGGCAACACCCTGGCCATCGCGGCCAAGATGGCCGAATCCAAGGTGCCCATGGTCTCCATGGCCAGCGCCGAGAAGATCGTGAAGCCCGTGAACCCCTGGGTGTTCAAGGTGGCCCCCTCGGACCGCCACGCCGTGGCGCGCCTGCTCAAGCACGCCAAGGCCCAGGGCTACAAGAAGCTGGCCATCCTCACCGTGTCCGACGGCTACGGCCAGGCCGGACGCGAGGTGCTCAAGGAGATGATCCCCGCCGCCGGCATGGAGCTGGCCGCCGACGAGATCTTCGGCCCCAAGGACACCGACATGACCGCCCAGCTCACCAAGATCAAGGACATCGCCCCCGACGCCGTGATCTGCTGGGGCACCAACCCCGGCCCCGCGCAGGTGGCCCGCAACCGCGCCCAGCTGGGCATGAAGACGCCCCTCTACATGAGCCACGGCGTCGCCTCCAAGAAGTTCATCGAGCTGGCCGGAGAGGCCGCCGAGGGCGTGATGCTCCCGGCCGGGCACCTCATCGTGGCCGCGCAGCTGCCCGACGGACAGCCCCAGAAGGCCCAGCTCCTGGCCTACACCAAGGACTACAAGGACCGCTTCAAGGCCGACGTCTCCACTTTCGGCGGGCACGGCTGGGACGGGCTCATGGTGGTGGCCAAGGCCGTGGAGATGGCGGGCTCCGACAAGCCCGAAGCCATCCGCGAGGCGCTGGAGAAGATCAAGGCCTTCCCCGGCGTGGGCGGCGTGTTCACCTTCTCCCCCGAGGAACACAACGGCCTGGACGAAAACGCCTTCGAGATGGTCGTCATCCAGGGCGGAGACTGGAAAATCCTGAAATAGAACACCACGGGCCGGGGCGACCCGGCCCGATTCCCCATGCTCGCAGGCGCACCCCAATACCTCGTCTCCGGTCTCACGGTAGGAGCCACCTACGGCCTCACGGCCCTGGGCTTCACCATGATTTTCAACACCACCGGCATCATCAACTTCGCCCAGGGCGAATTCGTGATGCTGGGCGGCATGCTCTCCGTGGCCTTCCTCAAGGCAGGAGCCCCGCTCCCGGCGGCCGTGCTCCTGGCCGTGATGGTCACGGCCCTGGCGGGCGCGCTCATCGAGCGCGGCGTCATCCGCCCCGTGGGACGCTCGGCCGCCGTGAACCTGGTGATCATCACCATCGGCGTCTCCATACTGGTGCGCGGGGCCGTCATGCTCCTCTGGGGCAAGGACGCCTTCGCCATGCCCGCCTTCACCGGCGCCAAGCCCCTGATGCTCCTGGGCGCGGCCGTACAGCCCCAGAGCATCTGGGTGCTCTCCATCACCCTGGTGATCCTGGCCGCCCTCAAGCTTTTCTACAGCCGCTCCATCCACGGCAAGGCCATGCTGGCCTGCGCCTGCGAGCGCAAGGCCGCGCAGCTCATGGGCATCTCCGTGGAGCGCATGGCCATGCTCTCCTTCGCGCTCTCGGGCTTCGTGGGCGCGGCGGGCGGGGCCATTCTCGCGCCCATCACGCTCACCTCCTACGACGTGGGCATCATGCTGGGCCTCAAGGGCTTCGCCGCCTGCATCCTGGGCGGGCTGGGCAACCCCTTCGGGGCGGCCGCCGGAGGGCTTATCCTGGGCGTGCTGGAATCCTTCGGCGCGGGCTTCATCTCCTCGGCCTACAAGGACGCCTTCGCCTTCATCGTGCTCCTCGTGCTGCTCTTCGCCAAACCCACCGGGCTCTTCGGCGGCCCCCGCTCCGACAGGGTCTAGCCCATGACCTCCCGGCGCCTCTTCTCCCTGGCCGCCTTCGCGGCCGCCCTGGCCCTGGCCCCCCTGGCCCTGCCCAACGACTACTACGTCAACATTCTCATCCTCTGCTGCCTGAACGCCCTCATCGTCATGGGGCTCAACATGCTCATGGGCTACGCCGGGCAGGTGTCGCTGGGGCACGCGGCCTTCTTCGGCCTGGCCGCCTACTCCACGGCCATCGCCACCGCCACCCTGGGCCTGCCCGTCTGGGCGGGCGTGCTGGCGGGCGTGGCCGTCTCCACCCTGGTGGCCTGGGTGATCGCCGTGCCCACGCTCAAGCTCCACGGCCACTATCTGGCCATGGCCACCCTGGGCTTCGGCATCATCGTCTCCATCGTCTTCAACGAGGCCGTGGACGTGACGGGCGGCCCCTCCGGCTTCGTGGGCATCCCCAAGCTCACGCTCATGGGCTACGCCTTCACCTCCGACAAGGCCATGTACGCCCTCTGCGCCGGGGTGCTCTGGCTGGCCACCCTGGTCTCCATGCGCGTCATCGACTCGCGCACCGGCCGCGCCCTGCGCGCCATCCACGTGAGCGAATCCGCCGCCCAGGCCATGGGCATCGACATCGCCCGGAGCAAGCGCTTCGTCTTCGTGCTCTCGGCGGTCTACGCGGGCGTGGCGGGCACGCTCTACGCGCACCACCTTACCTTCGTGGCCCCCTCCTCCTTCGGGTTCCACTTCTCGGTGCAGCTCATCACCATGGTGGTGCTGGGCGGCATGGCCTCCATCTGGGGCGCGGTGGCCGGGGCCTTCTTCCTCACGTCGCTGCCGGAGTTCCTGCGCATGTTCGAGGAGGTGGACATCCTCATCTACGGCGGCCTGCTGGTGGCGTGCATGATGTTCATGCCCGACGGCCTGGCGGGAGGCGTCAAGGCCCTGCTGCGTCTGGCCGGGAGGCGCGCCCGTGGCTGATCTGCTCGCCGTGCGCGGGGCCAGCGTGCGCTTCGGCGGCGTCCAGGCCCTCTCCGAGGCCGAACTCACCGTGCGCCAGGGCGACATCGCCGCGCTCATCGGCCCCAACGGCGCGGGCAAGACCACCCTGCTGGGCGTGATCAGCGGCGCTGTGACGCCCACGGGCGGCTCCGTGACCCTGGCCGGTCGCGAACTGGCCGGGCTGCCCATCCACGAGCGAGCGGCCGCTGGCGTGGTGCGCACCTTCCAGAACCTGGAGATCTTCTCCAACATGACCGTGCTGGAGAACGTGCTCACCGGCGCGCACCTCAAGGCCCGCTACGGCCTGTGGGACTCCCTGGCCCGCACCCCGCGCTTCCGGCGCGAGGAGGCCCGCCTGCGCGAGGAGGCCATGGTCCGGCTGGAGTTCGTGGGCCTGGCCGACAAGGCCGGCCACATGGCCACGGGCCTGCCCTACGGCGAACAGCGCCTCCTGGAGCTGGCGCGCGCCCTGGCCAGCGGCCCGTCGCTGCTCCTGCTGGACGAACCCGCCGCGGGCATGAACAACAAGGAGACCCGCCAGCTGGGCGTGATCATCCGCCGCATCCGCGACGAACTGGGCGTGGGCGTGGCCCTGGTGGAACACGACATGGAGCTGGTCATGGACATTTCCGACCGCATCACCGTGCTCAACTTCGGCAGCGTCCTGGCCGAGGGGACTCCCCGCGAGATCCAGGACAACCCCGAGGTCGTGGCGGCCTACCTGGGCGAGGACTGATGCTCACCCTGACAAACGTCGACGTCTCCTACGGCAAGATCGCCGCCGTGCGCCGCGTGTCGCTGCATGTGGACCAGGGCGAGATCGTGGCCCTCATCGGGGCCAACGGCGCGGGCAAGACCACGCTGCTCTCGGCCGTCTCCGGCCTCATCCGCCCTGGCGGCGGCAGCGTCACCTTCGACGGCGCGGACATCACCCGCGCCCAGCCCGACGCCATCGTGCGCATGGGCCTGTGCCACGTGCCCGAGCGGCGACTCGTTTTCAAGCCCATGAGCGTAACCGACAACCTCCTGCTGGGCACTTACACGCGCAGGGGCCGCGCTTCCCGCGCCGACATCGCGCGCGACATGGACGCGGTCCACGCCATGTTCCCGGTGCTCAAGGACCGCGCGCGCCAGCCCGCGGGCACCCTCTCCGGCGGCGAGCAGCAGATGCTCGCCATCGGCAGGGCGCTCATGGCCGGGCCGCGCATGCTCCTCCTGGACGAACCGGGCATGGGCCTGGCCCCCACGGTCTGCCGGGACATCTTCCGGCGCGTCCTGGAGCTGCGCTCCCAACGCGGGCTCACGGTGCTGCTCGTTGAGCAGAACGCCAAGAGCGCCCTCTCCGTGGCCGACCGGGCCTACGTGCTGGAGACGGGGCGGGTCATCCTGCAGGGCCTGTCCTCGGAACTGTTGGCCAACCGCGACGTGCAGCGGGCCTATCTGGGCCGCGACAAATCCCAAGAGGACTAGATCATGAAACGCCTCGCCACTCTCTGCCTTATCGCCTGCGCCCTGCTGTCGCTGGCCGCCCCCGCCCAGGCCCAGGGCAAGTTCGTCACCGAATTCAAAGGCATGGTCTTCGGCAAGCCCTTCACGGACTTCCAGCGCATGAAGCCCATCCGCCAGCAGGGCGACATGGCCCTTTACTCCCGCTACGGAGACGACCACCAGTTCCAGGGCGTGGCCACCAAGGACGAGGCCTACGGTTTCTTCAAGGGCGTGTTCTGCGTGGTGATGTTCACCGCCCAGGGGCCCACCGCCTACAACACCCTCAAGAGCTACTTCGACGCCAACTTCGGCCCCGCCAGCCAGCCCAAGGTGAACATGAAGCAGTTCACCTACACCGCCGGCGAGGTCTCCATCGAGCTGACCTACGACGACACACGCAAGATCGCCGAAGTGAGCTACATGTACCGCCCCGTCATGCGCTCCATGACCGGCGGCAAGCCCTAGCAGCCCGGACGGCGGGCCGGGGAACAACACCATCGCGCGCGGGAGGACAGGCCATGATGTGGGAACCCAAGTTCGAAGCCATGGACCGCGCCCAGCTGGCCCAGCTCCAGCTGGAACGCCTCCAGTCCACGCTCACCCGCGTGGCCCGCAACGTGCCCTACTACCGCAAGACCTTCGCGGCACAGGGCATCGACCCCGACGACTTCCGCTCCCTCGCCGACCTGGCCCGCCTGCCCTTCACCACCAAGGCCGTCCTGCGCGAGGCCTACCCCTACGGCTTCTTCGCCGTGCCCCTGCGCGAGGTGGTGCGCCTCCACGCCTCCTCCGGCACCACCGGAAAGGCCACCGTGGTGGGCTACACCGCCACCGACCTCAAGAAATGGGGCGCGCTCACCGCGCGCATCCTCACCATGGGCGGCGTCACCCGCGAAGACGTGGTCCAGATCGCCTTCAGCTTCGGCCTCTTCACCGGCGGCTTCGGCTTCCACCAGGGCGCGGAAACCCTCGGCGCGGCCGTCGTGCCCGCCTCCAGCGGCAACACCCGCCGCCAGGTGGCCATCATGCAGGACTTCAAGACCAGCGTCCTCGTTTGCACGCCCAGCTACGCCCTTTACCTGGCCCAGACCATGGAAGACCTGGGCGTCAACGCCAACGCCCTCAGCCTGCGCCGCGGCCTCTTCGGGGCCGAAGGCTGGACCGAGGCCGCGCGCGCCCAGATCGAGGACCGGCTCAAGCTCACCGCCACCGACAACTACGGCCTCTCCGAGGTCATGGGCCCCGGCGTGGCCGGAGAATGCCTCCAGCGCAACGGCCTGCACCTCAACGAGGACCACTTCCTGGCCGAAATCGTGGACCCAGCCACAGGTGAGCCCGTTGCCGACGGCGAATTGGGCGAACTGGTCATCACCACCCTGGCCAAGGAAGCCTTCCCCCTCGTCCGCTTCCGCACCGGAGACCTCACCCGCTTCCTCCCCGGACCCTGCCCCTGCGGCCGCACCTTCCGCCGCATGGAGCGCGTGAGGGGCCGCGTGGACGACATGCTCATCATCCGGGGCGTCAACGTCTTCCCCGCCCAGATCGAATCCGTGCTCCTGGAGCTTGAAGGCGCCACGCCCCACTGGCGCGTGGTCCTCGAACGCGAAAAAGGCCTCGACAAGGCCACCGTGGAACTCGAAGTGGCCGAATCCTTCGTCTTCGACCGCATCGCGGACCAGCAGCGCTTCCTCCAGAACGCACGCAAGCGCCTGGCCTCCGAACTGGGCGTCAGCTTCGAAATCCGCATGACCGAACCCGGCTCCCTGGCCTGCGACGACGGCAAACCCTGCCGCGTGCTGGACAGGCGCGGCGAAGGCTGACACATACGGGGACGCTCCCTTCCCACAGGAGGTCCCCATGTCCCCGAAACGCAACACCTTCGCGCGCCTCGCCGCCGCCCTCTGCGCCCTGCTCCTGCTGGTCGGCTGCTCCGGCTCGCTCCAGGGCATCGGCGCGCCGCCACTGCCCGCCTCCGAGAACGACGCCGCCGCGCGCCTGCCCGGCTCCTACACCACGGGCCTCATCGCCAACCTGGCCGACCTGGACCCCACAGACACCTTCTTCCTCCAGCAGTCCTTCGAGCAGGGCAGGCTCTACTCCAACCACAAGATCCGCATCGTCTCCCTCAAGGGATCCTGGCAGGACATGGGCCGCCAATACGGCGCGCTCCTGGGCCGCCACATCAAGGAGATGCGCGCCGCCGTCTCCAAACAGCTCCTCCAGGCAGGCATCGCCCGCTCGGAAGCCGATCTGACCGCCTTCGCCGCCAAGCTCGCGCCCCTCTACCCGCCACGCTTTCAGGCCATGCTCCAGGGCGTCCGCCAGACCTCCGGGCTGCCCGCATCAGACATGGCCGTCCTCAACGGCTTCTTCGACTTCATCCTCTCCACCCAGAACGCCCAGGCCACCTGCGCCGCCATCGCCGCCTGGGAACCCGTCTCCGGCGACGGCCGCCTCGTCCTGGGCCGAAACTTCGACTTCGCCCCCTTCTTCAAGAACTTCGCGCCACAATTGGTGATCACCGTCCTCAACCCCGACGACGGCTCCACGCCCACCGCGTCCATCGGCTACGCCGGTCAGCTGGGCAGCATCTCCACCTTCAACGCCGCCGGGCTCACCCTCGAAAACAACAACGGCGCGCTCAACGGCGACACCACCCGGCACTTCCTGCAACGCACCCCCTTCCTGGCCCGCGACGTGGAACTGCTCCTGGACAACCGCACCCTCGACGCCCTCGGAGAACAGACCGCCAAGCTCCAGATGGCCTTCCCCCTGCTCTACATGGTCACCGACGCCCGGCGCGCCGTGGTCTACGAAGCCGGAACCGAACGCGTCGCGCGGCGCGACCCCGCCGAACCCGGGCTGCTCGTGGCCAGCAACACCCCCCTCGACCCGGGCTGGCCCGCGCCACCCGCCGCCTACAAGGACATCGCCCAGGATTCGCGCGTGCGCTACGACAACCTCGTCCGACTGGCCCGCGCCTACAAGGCAGCCCTCGACGACCGCGTCATGATGGCCATCCTCGACACCCCCACCGAAGAAGGCGGAGCCACCCCCAAAGGCAACGGACACGACACCTGGCAATACGTCGCCGTCCCCGCCGACCTGCGCCTGTGGTTCAAAGCCCCGGGATACCTGGACTGGACCCCCGTCGACCTGAAGAAATACTTCCGCTGAGACGGCGACGGCGCAGCAAACGGCAAAGAAGACAGGGCAGGACGGCAGGCATAAAGGGCTCCGCCCTCTGAGGCTGCTGAAAAAGTCGGCTTTGCGGCTTTTTCAGCAGCCCTGCGCGGAGCGCAGCCTGGAGCAGGGCGGCTTTGCCGCCCGTTAGCGGCTCTTACAAACCCCGTTTCGGGGTTTGTCATCAAGCAAAGAGGGCTCCGCCCTCTCTGCACTCTCCCGCCGGGGGGAGAGCCTCCCCCCGGACCCCGGCGATTGCTTCGCGGGCTTCACCGGTTACGACTGTGTTGCCTGTCCCGGTGCTGTTCGCGGGGAGAGCCTGCGGATCGTCTTCCAATCGGTCCGCCTGGTCTCCCCGCGAACAGTAGCGGGACCGGCCTGCAAGACCCTGACGGCTGCGCCGCCTGTCGCGCGGGAATTCGCGCAAAGCCGCGAATCCCCGCGCGGGGGGGCCGTGGCGCTGCGCGCCAAATATTCGTGAAGATCAGATTCTTGGATTATTAAATGACAACTCCTTGTTCATCGTCGCTTGCGACGATGGCAGTCCGCCGGGATAAGCGCTGCTTTGAGCGCGTTCCCGGCGGGTGTCCGCTGCTGTCCGGGCGCCAGGAGACTGGCCGCCCCCATAAACACCGGCATACCTGGTGAAACCCGCGAAGCAATTGCGGGGTCTGGGGGGATGATCCCCCCAGCGGGTGCAGGGCGGAGCCCTGCCGGGAGAGGTCTGGAGAGGGCAGCGCCCTCTCCAGTGCAGGGCGAAGCCCTGGCCGCCGGAGGCTTCTCCCCTTACCAGTTCTCCCCTCCACGCGCACCACGCCGCAACCCCGCCTGCTCCAACGAAGCGATCGCTGGGGCTGCGGGGTCGCGGCGTGGTGCGGCGGACGGCGGTCCGCCTTTGCGGCCTGTTAGGCGGTGGTGTCCAGTGCGAGGCCGGAGTCGCTCAGCGAGGAGCGGGCGTAGCGACGGTTGCGCGAGTAGGTGTTGGCTGAGCGCAGGAGTTGGCTTTCGGACGTGGAAATCTTTGAGAATTCACCTTTGGAGATGGTGCCGTCTTCGAGGGCCTTGTCGAGGAGTTCGCGGGTCTTGGCGAGGGACGCGTCGAGTATTTTCTTTTCCTGGGCGT
Organism: Fundidesulfovibrio magnetotacticus; assembly: GCF_013019105.1. Lineage (NCBI taxonomy): Bacteria > Pseudomonadati > Thermodesulfobacteriota > Desulfovibrionia > Desulfovibrionales > Desulfovibrionaceae > Fundidesulfovibrio > Fundidesulfovibrio magnetotacticus. Next base: position 221,722 of record NZ_BLTE01000004.1, on the reverse strand, counting down.
CGATTTTGCCGGATTTGACGCCGTCCTCGATGGCTTTTTCAGCCTTGTCGAGGTTTTTCTGGATCATGGCCAGGGCCATGTCCTGGTTCTGCATGGGCGTGGCGTTGCCCATGGCCTTGAGGTAGTCTTTCTTGGTCTTGTCGGGGACGAGGCGATCGAGAAGGGTGTTCTGGGCGTCCAGGGCCTTCATGATCTTGTCGTACTCTTCGCGGGTGACGGACTTGTCCGCGAGGGCCTTGGCGATGAGTTCGTCGGTGGCCTTGTCCTGGTCCGCGAGCCGCTTCTTGTCCTTTTCCGAAAGCTTGGAAAGGTCGGCGTCTTCGAGGCGATCGTCCTGGCGGTCCTGACGCGAGGCGATGATGTCCTTGAAGTAGGCCGAGACGTCCAGGCCGGAAAGGGACGAGGAGGAGGAATACATGACGGCTCCCGTTCGATCAGGCCGTGATGCTCACGGATTGGTAGTTGGACTGGGCGGCGGCAGGCGAGGCGAACTGGGCCTGCTGAACGCGGTAGGAGGTCAGCTGGCGGCTGGCCTGGTCGATGGAGGTGCTCACCTGGCGGAACTCGCCGAAGGAGAGCTTTCCGTCGGCCATGGCGTTGTCCAGGGTGGACTGGGCGGCCAATTGGAGGTTGCGGACGTTCTCAGCGTCGGCCGGGCTCAAGCGTCCCTGTGAGACGGTCTTTTCCAGGCGGCGGGTAATGTTTTCCTGCCGGGCGTTGAAGGCTTCCAGGGCCACGGTCTGGGCTTCCACGCCCATGGGACGCGCCTGGCGGGCTTCTTCTTCCGCCTGTGCCTGCTGGGCCTGGAGGGTCTTCTGGGCCTCGAAGGTCTTAGAGAACTCGGAGGCGGCGTTTTTTGCCGCGTCGGCAGCCTTGGCCTGGGCGGCCTGGGGGCTGGAAAGGCCTCCGGTGAACATGTCCTTGGCGAATGAAAGGGCCGTTGTTGCGCCTGCGATAAGGAGTGGGTTCATGGTAGTGCTCCTGCGGTTGTCTCGGTGGGCAACAATTTCCCCACGCGAAGCGTCCGCCGGGAACAAAGCAAAAGACGGGCCGCCCAGCCACTGGGCGCAGGGGGTCGGCGACGCTTCCCTGCGGGGCCTTCCTTTGATAGGTTCGGCGCACAACACCGAAGGAGTCTTTCATGGTCTGCGAATCCCGCCTGGACAAGGGCGTGGCCTTCCATAAGATGCAGGGCTGCGGCAACGATTTCGTGGTGATCGACAACAGGGCGCTCAACGTGCCGCGCGAGGCCATGGCCGAGTGGGCGCGCAAGGTGTGCCGCAAGTGCTTCGGCGTGGGCGCGGACGGCCTGATCTTCCTGAACGCCGCGCCCGCGGGGTCGGGCCTGGACGTGGTGTGGGACTTCTACAACGCCGACGGATCCCGTGCGGAGATGTGCGGCAACGGGGCGCGCTGCGCGGCCAAGCTGGCCTGCCTCCTGGGCATGGCCCCCGAACGGATGACGCTGGGTACCGACGCCGGCCCCGTCGAGGCCCATGTGCTGGACGACGGCCAGGTGCGCGTGCGGCTCACCGAACCCAAGGACCTTCGCACCGGCCTGCCCCTGGACGTGGACGGCGAGCGCCTGGAGGTGCACTTCGTGAACACGGGCGTGCCCCACGCGGTGGTCTTTTCGGCCGACGTGTCGCTGCTGGACGTGAAGCGCCTGGGCCGGGCCATCCGCACGCACGAGGCCTTCGCCCCCAAGGGGACCAACGCCAACTTCGTCACGGTGAAGGACCAGGGCAGACTGATGCTTCGCACCTACGAGCGCGGCGTGGAGGACGAGACCTACGCCTGCGGCACCGGGGCCTGCGCCTCCGCAGCCATCGCCAACGCCCTGGGCCTGTCCGGAACCGACGTGGACGTGACCACCACCGGCGGCGAGGTGCTGGGCGTCAGCCTGGAGGGCGGACGCATCTTCCTGCGCGGCGCGGCGGAGGTTTCCTTCTCGGGCGTGCTCCACACGGCGGCCATGGGCCTGGACTGGCCCGCGTAAGCCCGACGGGAGGCTCCATGCCCCGCTACACAGGCATCAACCACCTGGCCATGGCCACCCGCGACATGGAGGCCACGGTGCGCTACTGGCGAGACCTTCTGGGCATGCGCCTGGTGGCGGGCCTTGGCCGCGCCGGGTACCGCCAGTATTTCCTGGAGGTCTCGGAGACGGACATGGTGGCCTTCTTCGAGTGGAACGGCGTGGAGCCCCTGCCGGACAAGGACCACGGCGTGCCCGTGAAGGGCCCCTGGGGGTTCGATCATGTTTCGTTCGGGGTGTCGGAGCGCGAGGACCTCTTCGAGCTCAAGGCGCGCCTGGAGGCGGCGGGCTGCTGGGCCTCGGAGGTGCTGGACCACGGGTTCATCCTCTCGCTCTACAGCTTCGACCCCAACAACATTCCCGTGGAGTTCAGCTGGCCCCAGCCGGGGGTGGACCTTCGCGCCAGGCCCCGCATGGCCGACCGCGACCCGCCTCCCGCCGGGCGCGAAGGGCCTGATCCGGTTCCCGGGCGCTGGCCCGCGCCCGATCCGGCTTCCCCGGACGACCGGCGGGTCTATCCCGGCGAGGGCCGCGAGATCCTCACGCACGACGGCTAGTGTTGCGCCTCGAAGCCCCGGACGGGCTTCCGAGGCAGGCGGCCCAAACCTTTTGTTGTCCTTGCGACAGCGGGTTCATGTTCCGCGTGATCGCGCCCCCGGAACCGCGCTCCCCGCTGGCGCGCGGCCGGGCTTCGCGTCCCGGTGCGCCCCGCGATCGGCAACGCAAGGCCCCGACGGGGCCAGGACCGGCCGGGCCTGCCCGGCCAGGAGGCGGACGAGGCATGAAGGACGTTTTCGTGGACGGCGTGCTCGGGGCGGGGTTCAGCAAGGGCGCGGTGCGCGTCCGGTTCTACGGGCTGGACATGGGCCAGGAGGTGCGCCAGGAGCACAACCTGAGCCTGGTGATGACCGTGGAAGGCTTCCTTGAGGTGCACGCCAAGTTCGCCGAAGTGATGGCGCAGCTCAAGAAATCCGGCCTCGTGAAGGAGCTGCCCCCGGCAGGCGGAGCTGGCGCCGCGCCGGTGAGCCCCAACTTCGCTTGAGGATTTCGCCCGGCAGATAGGTCTTGCGATCTTCCCTGTCTACGTTATGACGGGAAAGAACGTCGACACCGCAAAGGCTTCACCCCCGAACAAGGCAGGCAGTCATGGCTACCCCGGTCAACGATCCTCTGTTCCCGACCCAGTGGTACATCGAGAACACCGGCCAGTCCGGCGGCACGGCCGGCATAGACCTCAACGTCCTCCAGGTCTGGCCGGACTACACCGGCCGGGGCGTCACCGTGGGGGTCTACGACCAGGGAGTGGAGAAGAACCACCCGGACCTGATCGCCAACGTCAACCCGTCGCTTTTCATGTCCGCCCAGCCCTTCGGGGACGGCCAGCCCACCACGGACAGCGAGAGCCACGGCAACAACGTGGCCGGGGTCATCGCCGCCACGCACGACAACGGCATCGGCCTGGCGGGCGTGGCCTACGGGGCCACCCTGGGCTCCGTCTACCTGGACCTGTCGGTGCACAACCAGTACCCCGACGACCTCAAGGCCGCCTACGACTTCGCCGCCCAGAATTTGGACATCTCCAGCAACAGCTGGGGCATCTCCAACAACTTCACCAACTTCAACGATGCCGACAACCGGGGCGCGGCCCAGGGCATCGACAACGCCATCGCCAACGGCCGCGACGGGCTGGGCGTGGTGATCGCCTTCGCGGCGGGCAACAACCGCCTCGAGGGCGACAACACCAACCTCTCCAACTTTGCCAACGATCCCGCGATCATCACCGTGGCCGGCATCGCCCACACCGGGGCCACGGCCTCCTACAGCACGCCCGGGGCCAGCATCCTGGTGGCCGCGCCCACCCAGAACATCATCTACCGGAACGTGGACACAGACGGCGACGGCGTGCCCGACTCCCAGGAAAAAGGCGAGCCCGTCCCCGAGACCCGCGCCCTGGTTGAGGTGGCGCGCGTGGGCAACATCACCACCACGGCCCTGATGGGCAGGGGCGTCACCGAATCCGGCGCGCCCGGCGGCGACTACGACATGGAGTTCGGCGGCACCTCCGCCGCCACCCCCATGGTCTCGTCCGTGGCCGCGCTCATGCTGGAGGCCAACCCCAAGCTCGGCTACCGCGACGTGGCAGACATCCTGGCCCTCAGCGCACGCAACACCGACACCTCCGCCCAGTGGACCATCAACGGGGCCTCCAACTGGAACGGCGGCGGCATGCACGTGAACAACGACGTGGGCTACGGCCTCGTGGACGCCCTGGCCGCCGTGCGCCTGGCCGAAACCTGGACCAGCCAGCACACCGCCGCCAACCTCGTGAGCGCGAGCGCCACCAACACCGTGAACCAGAACCTCCCGGACGGCGGCCAGGCCGTGGTCACCCGCTTCCAGGTGAGCAAGGCCCTCAACGTCGAGGACGTGCAGGTCACCCTGGACATGGAGCACCCCAACGTCTCCAACCTGTCGTTCCTGCTCACCTCCCCCTCGGGCACGGTAACCAGCCTCCTGGACACGCCTCTGCCCCTGGCCTTCCCCAGCAACCCCTTCTCCATGTCCAGCACCCATTCCCTGGGCGAAAAGTCCACCGGAACGTGGACCCTGAGCATCCAGGACAAGTCCGCCGACGGGGCCTCGGGCCGGATCGATTCCGTGGGGCTCACGCTCCTGGGCTCCACCGGGACGCTCCCCTACGTCTACACCAACGAGTACGCCTACTACGCCGCCCAGAATCCGGCCCGCACCGTGCTGAACGACTCCTCCGGGGCCACCGTGCTCAACGCCTCGCCCGTCACCAACGCCAGCACCGTGAACCTCCTGCCCGGCATGCCGAGTTCCATCGGGGGCACGCCGCTGACCATCGGGGCGAACACCAACGTCGTACAGGTCTACACCGGCGACGGCGGCGACGTGCTCGTGGGCAACGGCAACGGCGCGCTGCTCTCCTCCGGGCGCGGCAACGACCTGATCGTCCCCGTCACCGGGTCCGCCACCCTCTCGGGAGGCCCCGGCCTGGACACGGCGGCCTTCCCGGCGGACCAGACCGACTACAGCTTCCTCAACCTGGGCGGCAAGAACGTTGTCTCCGGGCTGGAGGGTTCGTCCACCATCCAGGGCGTGGAGCTTCTGGCCTTCCGGGGCTCCATCGTGCCCACGGCAGGCCTGACCTTCCTGCCCGCCGAGAGCGACCCCAACCGCACGGCCCTGGCCCAGGTCTGAGGCGCAGGGTCCGCAACGAGCCCCCTGTTGTCTGGAGCCGCGAGAAGCGCCCGCCGTTACGGCCACGCCTTGAAAAACCGCACCCCTCTTCCCGGACCCCGCGCCGGGCGGCACTGCCGCCCGGCGACGCCGGGAGGGACGCGCCCGCCGGACGCCCCCTGACGTGAAAACCGCCCTTTCCTGCCTCAAGGCCGCAGCCGACGCCCACGGGCTGCCCTTCGACCCGCAGGAGGCCGCGCAACGCCACGACCTCCAGCCGGACCAGGAACCCGCCCTGGAAACCCTGGCCGCCATGGCCCGCGCGGCGGGCTTCACGGCCACGCCCGCCATGCTGCGCTGGGAGGAGCTGGACGGCCTGGAGCACTACCCGGCCCTGCTGCGCCTGGAAAACGCCAACACCGTGGCCCTGGTGGGCTTCGCCCCGGGCGGCGAGGGCCGCGTGCTCCTGGCTGACCCCCTGGCCCGGGTCTCCGGCCCCTTTGAACTGGAGCGCCAAGCCCTGGAGCGCAGCTGGGCCGGCAAGGCCCTGCTCCTGGCCCCGGCCCGGCCGCGCACGGGGCTGCGCGCCCTGGCCCTGGCGGCGGCGCGGCACGGTCTGGAGCTCTCCCCCGAGTCCCTGGCCCGCGCCCACGCCCTGGAGGAGCGCGAGCCCACCCCGGAGGAGCTGGCCGCCCTGGCCCGGGAGGAAGGGCTCAAGGCTCAGGCCCGCACATGCGCTCCCGAGGAGCTGTCCGGCCTGGCCGAGGCCCTGCCCGCGCTTGTCGTGCTCCGGGAGGGGGCCGTGGCGGTGCTGGCCGGGATCGACCCGGAGCGCGGGGCGGTCCTGTTGGACCCGCGCCGCCAGCCGCCGCGCCAGGACACGTTGCCCATGACGGACTTCCTGGCCCGCTGGGACGGGCGCGTGGTGCTCCTCAAGCGGCGCTTCCGCCTGGGGGACGAGGCCCAGCCCTTCGGCCTGCGCTGGTTCGCTCCGGAGATTCTGCGCCAGGGGCGCTCCTTCGCGGACGTGGCCCTGGCCTCGCTCATGATGACCGTGCTGGCCCTGGCCCTGCCCATGTATTTCCAGATCGTCATCGACCGGGTGCTGGCGCACAAGAGCCTCTCCACGCTCCAGGTGCTGAGTCTCGGCATGGCGGCGGCCCTGGCCTTCGAGGCGGGCTTTTCGTTCCTGCGCGGCTTCGTGATGCAGCACGCCACCGCGCGCATCGACGCGCGGGTGGCCTCGCGGACCTTCGCCCGGCTGCTCAGCCTGCCCCTGGGCTTCTTCGGGCGCAGCCACGCCGGGGCGCTCATCCAGCACATGCAGCAGGCCGGGGCGCTGCGGGAATTCCTCACGGGGCGGCTCTTCTTCACGCTGCTCGACGGCCTGGCGCTTCTGATCTTCGTGCCGGTGCTCTTCCTCTACAGTCCTCAGCTGGCGGCTCTGGTGCTGGGCTTCTCGGGGCTCCTTGCAGCCACGCTCTTCGTGCTGGTCCCGGCCTTCAAAAAGCGCCTGCTGGAGCTCTACCGTGCCGAAGGCGAGCGCCAATCGTTCCTGGTGGAGACCATCCGGGGCATGGAGACGGTGAAGTCGCTCTCGCTGGAGCCCCAGCGCAGGCGCGGCTGGGACGAGCGCGCCGCCCACGCCGCCGCCACGCGCTTCCGGGTGGGACGGCTCTCCACGGCGGCCACGGCGGCCACGGGGTTCCTGGAGAAGCTCATGGGCTTGGCCGTGCCCTGGGCCGGTGTCTACCTGGTGCTGGACCACTCCCTGAGCGTGGGCGCGCTCATCGCCTTCCAGATGCTCTCGGGGCGCGTGAGCGGCCCCCTGGTGCAGATCGTCTCGCTCATCCACGAATACCAGGAAAAGGCGCTCTCGGTGCGCATGCTGGCGGGCATCATGAACGAGCCGCCGGAGCGCGGACGCACGGCCGGGGGGTTGCGCCCCCCCGTGAAGGGCGAGGTGCGCTTCGAGCGCGTGAGCTTCCGCTACGTGCCCGGCGGCCAGCCTGCCCTGGCGGACGTGAGCGTGGTTTTCCCGGCCGGAGGCTTCACGGGCATCGTGGGCCGCAGCGGTTCGGGCAAGAGCACCCTGGGCAGGCTGATCCAGGGCCTCTACGCGGCCCAGTCCGGGGTGGTGCGCGTGGACGGCCACGACGTGCGCGAGTTCGACCTGGAGCACCTGCGCCGCCACATCGCCGTGGTGCCCCAGGAGAGCTTCCTCTTCCGGGGCACGGTGCGCGAGAACATCGGAATCTCGTGCCTGGGAGCGGGGCTCGACGAAATCGCCCGGGCCGCCGCCCTGGCCGGGGCCGACGAGTTCATCGCACGGCTCCCCCAGGGCTTCGACACCCCCCTGGAGGAGAACGCCTCCAACCTCTCGGGCGGGCAGCGCCAGCGCCTGGCCATCGCCCGCGCGCTCCTGGCGCAGCCCCGCGTGCTCCTCTTCGACGAGGCCACCAGCGCCCTGGACGCCGAGTCCGAAGTGATCATCCAGGACAATCTGGCGCGCATAGCCCACGGCAGGACCACCATCATGATCAGCCACCGCCTCTCCATGCTGGCCGGGGCGGACCTCATCGTGGTCATGGACGAAGGCCGCGTGGCCGATGCCGCGCCCCACGAGACGCTGCTCACGCGCTGCGCACTCTACCGCGACCTCTGGGAAAGCCAGAACCGGCACGTCCTGGGCCGCCGCGCCCCGGGCGGCGCAAGCCTGCCGGGAGCCTGAGATGGTCCGAGAAGACAAGAGTCTCCCCGCCCGCACCGCCCCAGCCGGGCAGCCTTCCGGGGTCGGACGCGGCTTCGGCCCGGGGCCGGAGTCCGAGCTGCCGCCCCTGCCCGTGCGCGCCCGCTGGGTTTTGCACCTCATGGTTCTTTTCCTGCTCTCCGCCCTCGCCTGGGCCTGCCTGGCCCAGGTGGACCGCGTGGTCACGGCCCAGGGTCGCATCGGCTCGCCCGAGCGCAACATGGTGGTGCAGCCCCTGGAGACCTCGGTGATCAAGGAGATCCACGTCACCCAGGGCCAGCGCGTGGAGGAGGGCCAGGCCCTGGTCACCCTGGACCCCACCTTCGCCGAGGCCGGGGTGGGCGAGATCGCACGGCGCAGGGCCAGCCTGGAGGCCCAGGCCTGGCGGCTGGCCTGCGAGGCGGAGGGTGAGAAGCCTCCTCCGAAGGGCCTCTCCCCGGCCGAATTCAAGGCCCAGCAGGCGCTCCTGGCCGAGCGGCGCGCGGAGTTCCGATCGCGCGCGGCGGCCCTGGACCGGGCGTCCGGAGAGCTGGAGGCCAAGCTTCGCACCAACCAGGCGGCGGCCGAGCAGGCCCGCAAGCAGATCCGGCTGGCCCAAGACATGGAGAACATGTTCAAGGACGTGTACGAGCGCGGAGCCAGCTCCCGCCTGGAGTACATGAAGGCCCAGAGCGCGCGCATCGAGGCCGAATCGCACCTGGTGCGCCTGGGCAACGAGGCCGCCGAGCTGCGCCAGGCCCAGGCCCGCGCCCGGGAGGAGCGCGAGAGCTTCGCCAGCGGCTGGCGCGTCCAGGCGGGCAAGGAACTCCAGGAGACCCTTCGCGAGCTGGCCCAGTTGGAGGAACGCGCGCGCAAGGCCGGTCGCCTCCAGGAGCTGGTGGTGCTGCGCGCGCCCAAGGCCGGGGTGGTGCTGGAGCTGGCGAAGAAATCCGTGGGATCCGTGGTGGACGAGGGCGAGCCCGTGGCCACCCTGGTGCCCCTGGACGCTGGCCTGGAGGCCGAGGCCGACGTGCGCGTGGCCGATATCGGCTTCCTGCGCGAGGGCGACCCGGCCCGGGTGAAGCTGGAGGCCTTCCCCTACCAGCGCCACGGCGTGCTGGAGGGCCGCGTCCGCGTGATCAGCCCCGACGCCCTGGAAAAGAACACGCCCGATGGGCCGCAGTTCGTCTACCGCATCCGCGTGGCCCTGGAGAACCCCCGACTGCGCGCCGTGCCCGCCGACTTCCGGCTGATCCCCGGCATGGGGCTTACGGCCGAGGTGCTGGTGGGCAAGCGCCGCGTGATCACCTACCTGACCTATCCCCTGCTGCGCTCCCTCGACGAGGCCATGCGCGAGCCCTGAGGCCCCCGCACCCGGCGGACGCCGCTCGTCCGGGAGGCCGCGACGCCCGACTTCCGCAAGGCCTCGGCAGGCGCTGTCCCTGGAATTGCAGCCTGTCGGCGCGTCTTGCCCATCGCCGTTCACTGGGATACAGGGACCCTATGTCCGGGCCAGAGAACAACGCTCCTCCCAAGCGCAGCCAGCGCGGTCCCGGCATGTTCGTGGCCTTCAAGCCGGGCCAGCCCGTGCTGGTGCAGGCCATGGGAGACAGCCAGCGTTACTGGGGCCGTGTGATCGGCGTGGACCCCTACGACTACTTCATCCTCAAGCTCCCCCTGGTGCCCGGCATCCTGCGCCTGGCCACCCAGGGCGCCAGCCTCACCCTGCGCATGGAGAACGAGGGCGAACTCTACGGCTTTTCCTGCGACGTGATCGCCGTCACCCACAAGCCACACCCCCTGGCCATCCTCTCCTATCCGGCCACGGCCGAACGCCTCCAACTGCGCCAGCACAAGCGCGTGAAATGCCTGATCCCGGCCATGGTCCAGAACGATTTCTTCAATTCCAGCGGCTTCGTGGTGGACCTCTCGCGCGGCGGCTGCCGCCTCGTGCTGGACCTCTTCCAGAAGCAGCGCATCGTGAACCTGATGACCGGCGACGCCGTCTCGCTTTCCATCTCCCTGGACAGCATGACCAGCTGCAAATGCGCCGCCAAGGTGGTGGCCCTGCAGGACGTGGGCACGGGCCGCGCCCTGGGCCTGAGCTTCGACCAGGATTGCGCGGCTGGAAAATCCGACATCCAGGAATTCGTTGACCGGCTGGAGACGCTCTCCAACCTCCTCCAGGACCGGGAATAGCCACACGGCCACGGTCGAGGGCTACCAGGTCCGCACGCCGCGCGGGACGAGGGCCTTACATTTCCCAGGGAAGGTTTTCCAGGTCCAGGCCCTCGTAGCGGGAGGGGTCGAAGGCGGGCTGGGCGTGCGGCTCCACGAAATCGGACGCGCCTCCGACGGGGCAGGCCTCGCCGCCCGTTTCGTCTGCCGTCGGCGATGCCCCGGCGGCCGGGGCATCCTGCCCGGAGGGCGCGGAGACCTCAGGCGGCGCGGCGCAAGAGTCGGCCAGGTGGGGGTTGCGCTTGAGGATGTAGCGGAACATGCTGCCGCCCGCGCTGAAATCCGGATTGAGTTCCATGGCCTTGCCGATGCAGCACAGGGCCGATTCCACGTCGCCCGCGTCGTAGTGGATGCGGCAGACGTTGAAAAGCAGGTGCTCGTCGTCCGGATTGATGCCCAGGGCCTTGTTGTAATAGTCCAGGGCCTGGGTGAGCATGCCCGCCTTGCGCATCTGGATGCCGAAGCGGTTGAAAAGGTGCACGTGCTCGGGGGTGAAGGCCAGTTCCAGGTTCATGAGCTTGCCCAGGATGCCCTCGGCGTCCTCGGCCTTGCCCGCATCCAGGTAGGCCATGCCCAGGCCGAACACGCCCCGGATGTTGTCCTCGTCCACGTCCAGGACCTTCTTGAAGCTTTTCTCCGCCAGGTCCGGCCTCCCCGCCGCCAGCTGCCCCTCGCCCCGCTCCAGTTCGGACTCCACCGTCTCCATGGCGGGCTGCACCTTGTTGAAATAAACCAGGGGTTCGGGACGGTAGCGCTCCAGGAAGTCCTGGAAGGACACGTGGCGCGGCTCGCCGCTGGGGTGGAAGTTGCCGTTGAGCGCGCGCACCTCCACATCGCCCGCGTCCTCCCGGCGGGCGAAATAGAAGACCTGGCGGGCCGTGGTCTGGGCCGTGCCGCCCATCCCCAGCTTGTTGTCCTTCTTGTCGGACACCGCGACCTTGAAGTTCGCGCCGAACACCAAATCGCTCATGAACAGTTTCCCCCCGGAACGCGCCTGCTCAATCCTACCCCAGGAATCCTCATTCAGCAATTTCCGTCACGAACGGATCGGGGCACGCGGAACGGGCGGGCAGGTGGCGGCCCCAGACGAACCCCGGCGCGCACTCCATGCCCGACACGGCGCGCACCAAGAGGCGCGGATCGAAGGGCGGCAGGGCCTTGGGCCTTGCCTGGCGCACGAAGAGCTCCCCCCAGGTGGTCTGGTAGAACAGGGCGATCTCCTCGGGACGCCTGGTTTCGCGCGGGCGGGTGAGGTTCACGGCCAGGAAGGCCTTGGCCACGGCCTCCGGATTGAGGGCGTCGGCCGGAGACGCCTTGAGCGCCTCGCCCTGGGGAAAGAAGCGGGCCAGGGCGTCCAGGAGGTCCTGGAGGTCCTTGGCCGTGACGGGGTTGACGGTGTAGTCCGCGCTCACCTGTGCGCCCGGGACGAAGACCCCGTTGCCCACCAGCCAGGCAAGCTCGGCGGCCAAGTCGCGGGATTCGCGCGAGAGCACCAGCTCCAGGCGGGACTCCCCCGGGGCGGACTGGCCCGCCTGCACGCGCCACACGTAGGCGTTCTTCTCTGCGCGCGCGGCCGAAAAGTAGACCACCTGGCAGGCCTGGGAGCGGGCCTCGGCGAAGGGGGTCAGCTCCACCTTGTGGCGGCGCTTGGAGAAGGCGGCCATGATGCGGCGGCCCAAGCGGGTCATGTCTTCGGGGGTGATGGCGGACCCGGCCAGATCGGACATGCGGTCGGCCAGCCGCGTGTAGGAGCGCACGATGAAGCGCGCCAGGTGCTCGCCCAGGCGGGCCTGTTCCCGGAAGCCGCCCAGGGCCTCGCCGCCCTTGCCCGCGAAGCCCGGCCCGTCGCCGCCGCGCCCGAAGTACATGCGCCGGATCTGGCTCTCCTCCCAGGCGGGGGGCCAGCCCGTGGACCTTGCGCGCAGCGCCAGGGCCGTCTTGGAGAGGAAGGCCAGGCGCAGGAGGGCCGCCTCCTCCCGGTCGTCGCGGGAGCGGTAGTGCTCGTGCACCTCGGCGAAGAGGCGCACGTAGGGGTCCACCTCCCACAGCGCCACCTGGCCGCGCAGCAAGGATTCCTTGATGGACTCGCACAGCAGCCCCCCCTGCCCGCCTCCGGCCGCGTAACGTTCCAGAAGCCCGATCTTCATCACGGACTTGTAGGGCGCGGCGATGGACTTGAAGATCTGCCACAGGGAGGCCCCGAAATACTCGTCGGCCGGTATCTCACCGATGCGTCCCAGGTCGGCCAGGACCGGGGAGAGCTCCGGGTTGCTCGCCAGCCGCCGCCAGTCCTCCTCGCTGGCCCCGGGCGGCGCCGCCCACCACAGGGGAGGCTTGCCCGCCACCAGCACCGCCGTGCGGTAGAACTCTTCCTTGAGGAGCATGGCCTGGGCCGACCCCGAGCCCTCCTCGTGGCTCGCCCCGAATTCGTTGGCTCGCACCCGCTCCATGTCCAGCAGGTAGAAGTGCGCCTCCAGCCCGAAGCTCCCGGCGGCCCACTCCTCCAGGGCGGCCAGCTTGGCCTCCAGGCCGTCCATGTCGGACTCGGCGGTCTGGGAGGCCTCCAGGCAGACCCAGAAGTCCAGGTCGGACCCCTCCGCCTGGGCCAGGGTGCCGAAGCTGCCGATGGTGTAGAGGCCTTCGATGGCCAGCGCGTCCGGGGAGACCGGCGGGGCTTCGGTGCCGGGGAAGAACTCCCGGGCGAGGGCCATGGTCTCGGGGTCCGGGTGGTAGCCCAGGATGCGGCAGGGCGGGACCAGGGGGAAGAGCCCGGCGGCCTGGTCGAAGAAGTCCGAGTGCAGAAGGAGCGGCAGGAGCGTGAGCAGCCGCGAGCGGGCGGCGCCGAGCACCCGGCGGCCGAACGTCATGCGCCGGGTGTTCTCCGCGGCGTGGACGCCAAGCCGCCACAGGGTCTCCCGGCGGGCCGCCCAGGCTTCCAGCGCGGCGCGCGAGGGTTCCGGCGCCGGAAGGGGCTCCTCTCCCGGCGGGTTGGCCAGCTCGCGGCGCAGGGTGGCGCGGGCCAGGTCCGCGAAGAACGGCTCGCCCCCGGTCACGTCCCAGGCCCTGGCCTGGACCGCCTGGCATCCCGGGCTGGACACGGCCTCGAACACGCCGCGCCAGATGCGCGCGCCGTCGAACAGGCAGGAGACGAAGGCCGCGCCCCGGGCCTCCAAGCCGTCCAGGCGCGCGCCGGAGAAGTCGCAGGCCGTCAGTTCGCAGCGGGTCAGGGTCACGCGGCTCAGGCGCGCCCCGGCGAAACCGACGGCCCGCGCCGAGAGTTCCACGAAGGCGGTGTCGCGCAGCACGGACTCGGCCAGGGAGCAGGACTGGAAAGTGCAGCGCACGAACGTGCAGCCCCAGAACGCGGCGCCCTCCAGGGAAACGCCCTCGAAGAGGCAGTCGCGGAAGCTCACCTGGACGAAACTCCGGCCGCCCAGGAGCGTTCCGGCGAAAACGCACCCCTGGAAGGCCGCCCCTTCCACGCGCCTGGGCCGGAAGTCCTCCGCCTCGTAGCGCCGCTCGCGCACCACCTGCCCCCGACCCGGCGCGTCGTCGCCGCGCTCCAGTTCCATGAGTTCGCCGTGCCCGGGCCCGCTCTTGCGCAGGAAGCCGAGCAGCCTCTGCTCCCGGGGCGGACCGGCCGGAGAGTCCTCCTCGGCCGCGGACACGGGAGGCTCGGGGGGGACGTGCAGACCGGCCAGACGCGCGCCGAGCGGGATGGGAGGCGCTTCGCGGAACGTCTCCGGCCCGGTCCCCCGCGGCTCTCCCCCGCCCTGGATCATGCTCCGCGCCCTGGCCAGGCCCAGCGGGTCCGTCTGGGACACGCGCGCCAGCGCGAGGCGCAGCGCCTCGGACTGAATGGGCGCGGGCAGGCGCTCCAGGAAGGCGGCAAGCGTCCCGGGGGCGAAAAGGGCCGCGGTTCCGGCCATGGCGGCGCGCAACTCCGGCCTGCCCTGGAAGAGCATGGCCGACGCCGAGGCCGACTTGTCCGGGGCCTGGGCCGACACCGCCGCCAGACAAGACCCGGCGGTCTCCGGGGTGGCCGTCGCCAGCAGCTGCGAGAGAACGGCGCCGCGCAGGGGCGCGGCACGCTCCGGCGGCCTTCGTTCGGGCGACTCGGACCCGGAGAGCCCCCCCCCTGCCGGAGCGCCCAGGATGGTGCAGGCGTGGACGGCGTGACCGCCGGACATCAGATCCACCGCCAGGGCCACTGCCTCCTGCCGCAGCCCCAGGAGGTCCGTCCAGGCGACCGCTTCCGCGGGCTCCGGCGGCGTCTCACCGCCGTCGGCACGGGCTGCGGGGAGCAGGGAGCGACCGATGCGTCCCTCCCTGAGGGCCTCGCGCAGGGGATGGGCTAGGTCAGGCTGCACGCCGACGTGGGACTGCAGGAAACGCCGGGCCTGCCCGTGTCCGCATCCAGCGGCCTGGGCCAGCAGGTCGAAGGCCGGCACGGGGTCGCCGTGCAGCCCGTGGGCCAGCTCCAGGAGCAGTTGGTTGGCCAGGCCCAGGGCCACGGAGGGGTCCACGGCCTGGGCGGCGCCGACCGCTCCCGCCGGATCGTGCGCGCCTTCCCGGACCAGCCGCGCGGCCAGGATCAGTCCGAAACGGCCGAGCCGGGCCAGACAGTCGAAGGCCTTGCGGGCCGTATCGCGCCCCGGTTGTCGCGCGAGATCGTCCAGGGCGAGGGCCAGGGCGGTCCCCAGGGGGGCGGGAAGGGCGTGGAAGGGGGCGGACAAGGCGGCCTGGAGCCTGTCCAGGGCTTGGCCCAGGTGATCGCGGGACTCGTCGGAGCGGTCGCCCCGGCGGCCCAGCACGGCCACCCGTTCGGCCAGGTGGCGCAGTTCGACCCCGGCGTCCGGCCGGGACCAGGAGGATTTGTCCGTTTTCTGGCCCTGCAAAGCGTCACTCCCGCGAAAAGGGACGTACGATCCGGCGAGACTTCCCCAATCGGCGCTGTTTATCAAGGCCCAATGCGCCGTGTGTCAAAAGTCGTGCAAGCGCCCTTCAATTGCGTGGTGCCCTTCTATCCACTACATGCGCACCATGCGGGAAAACACTATGGGGCATGCCGCGAAAGCGGCCCGGAGCCGTCGCGACATCCCCTTCGGGGGACTGGGCATCTGCCTGGACGCGGCGCTGTTCCGGGCCGCGCGCATGGCCCGTTCCCGCTTCGTCGATCCCGAAACGGCCGGAAAGGCGAGAGTCCGGCCGTTTGAGGTCCCCTTGTGGGGCTTCGAGATGATGGTTGCCTATTGCCGGTTCACCCGGGCCGGCTGAAAACCTCTGGCAGGAGGACACACATGTCACTGGAAAGGCGAGATTTCCTCAAACTGACCGCTGCCGCGGCAACGGTCACGGCCTTCGGCGGCCTGGGGCTGGACCTGACCACGGTCCACGCAGCCGCCGAGTTGGCCAAGCTCAAGGGCAGCAAGCAGACCACCTCGGTGTGCTGCTACTGCTCCGTGGGCTGCGGCCTCATCGTCTCCACGGCTGACGGCGGCAAAGGCCGCGCGGTGAACGTGGAAGGCGACCCCGACCATCCCAT
The DNA here is from genome assembly GCF_013019105.1 of Fundidesulfovibrio magnetotacticus. NCBI lineage: Bacteria > Pseudomonadati > Thermodesulfobacteriota > Desulfovibrionia > Desulfovibrionales > Desulfovibrionaceae > Fundidesulfovibrio > Fundidesulfovibrio magnetotacticus. The sequence goes on along the minus strand of NZ_BLTE01000004.1, from coordinate 205,969 downwards.
CAACGAGGGGTCCCTGTGCCCCAAGGGCGCGTCCATCTGGCAGCTCACGGAGAACGACCGGCGCATCACCAAGGTGCTCTACCGCGCCCCCAACTCCGACAAGTGGCAGGAAAAGACCTACGACTGGGCCCTGAAGGAAATCGCCAAGCGCGTGAAGAAAACGCGTGACGCCGCCTTCCAGGCCAAGAACGCCAAGGGCATGGAAGTGAACCGCCTGGAGGCCATCGCCTCGGTGGGCTCCGCCGCCATGGACAACGAGGAGTGCTGGATCTACCAGCAGATGCTCCGGGCTCTCGGCCTTACCTACATCGAACATCAGGCCCGTATCTGACACAGCGCTACTGTGGCGGCTCTGGCAGAGTCGTTCGGACGCGGCGCGATGACGAATCACTGGATCGACATCAAGAACAGTGATGCAGTGTTGATAATCGGCTCCAACCCGGCCGAAAACCATCCCATCTCCTTCAAGTGGGTGATGCGGGCCAAGGACGCTGGCGGCAAGGTCATCGTCGTGGATCCCCGCTTCACCAAATCGGCGGCCAAGGCCGACCTCTACGCCCCCATCCGCTCGGGCTCGGACATCGGTTTCTTCGGCGGCTTCATCAACTACATCATCGCCAACAACATGATGTTCAAGGACTACGTGGTGAACTACACCAACGCGTCCTACATCCTGGGCGACAAGTACGAATTCAAGGACGGCATGTTCTCGGGCTTCGACGCGGCCAAAAAGGCCTACGACAAGTCCGCCTGGGCCTTCGCCCGCGATGCCGAAGGCAACGTGAAGAGAGACCCCTCCCTCCAGGACCCCAAGTGCGTCTTCCAGGTCATGAAGAAGCACTACGAGCGCTACACCCTGGACAACGTCTCCAAGATCACCGGCTGCCCCAAGGACAAGCTGGAGGAAGTCTACAAGTCCTTCGGCGTCACCGGCGCCCCCGACAAGACGGGCACCGTGCTCTACGCCATGGGCCAGACCCAGCACACCGTGGGCGTGCAGAACATCCGCGCCATGTCGCTGGTGCAGCTGCTCCTGGGCAACATCGGCACGGCCGGCGGCGGCATCAACGCCCTGCGCGGCGAAGCCAACGTGCAGGGCTCCACGGACCAGGGTCTCCTGTTCCACATCCTGCCCGGCTACATGCCCACCCCCGCGGCCTCCATGGGCGACCTCAAGACATACGTCGAGAAGGTCACCCCCAAGACCAAGGACCCCAAGTCCGCCAACTGGTGGGGCAACCGGCCCAAGTACATCGCCAGCTACCTCAAGGCCATCTACCCCAAGCAGAAGCCTGAAGACTCCTACAAGTGGCTGCCCAAGTGCGAGGACGGCAAGGACTACTCCTGGCTCTCGCTCTTCGACGAAATGTACAAGGGCGCCTTCAAGGGCTTCTTCGCCTGGGGCCAGAACCCCGCGGCCTCCACGGCCAACGCCAACAAGGTCCGCCAGGCTTTGGGCAAGCTGGACTGGATGGTCACGGTGAACATCTTCGACACCGAGACCGCCTCCTTCTGGAAAGGCCCGGGCATGAACCCCAAGAAGATCAAGACCGAGGTCTTCTTCCTGCCCTGCTGCGTGTCCATCGAGAAGGAAGGCTCCATCTCCAACTCGGGCCGCTGGATGCAGTGGCGCTACCCCGGGCCCAAGCCCCTGGGCAACACCAAGCCCGACGGCGACCTGATCTACGAACTGTTCGAGGAGATCAAGAAGCTCTACGCCGCCGACAAGAAGGCCGTGTTCCCCGACCCCATCACGAACCTCAACTGGGATCACGCCACCAACCACGTCTTCGACCCGCACAAGGTGGCCAAACTGATCAACGGCTACTTCCTTACCGACAAGACCATCGGCGACAAGACCTACAAGGCCGGTGACCCCGTGCCCGCCTTCGGCCTGCTCCAGGACGACGGCTCCACCTGCTCGGGCAACTGGATCTACTCCGCCTCCTACACCGACAAGAACATGGCCGCCCGGCGCGACAAGACCCAGACCCCCATGCAGGAGAAGATCGGACTCTTCCCCGGCTGGACCTGGGCCTGGCCCGTGAACCGGCGCATCCTCTACAACCGCGCCTCCGTGGACCCGCAGGGCAAGCCCTACCAGCCCCAGAAGCCCGTCATCGAATGGGTGGACGGCAAGTGGGTGGGCGACGTGCCCGACGGCCCCTGGCCGCCCATGGCCGACGAGAAGGGCAAGAACCCCTTCATCATGACCAGCGAGGGCTTCGGCCAGCTCTTCGGGCCGGGACGCATGGACGGTCCCTTCCCCGAATACTACGAGCCCCTGGAATGCCCCGTGAGCGAGCATCCCTTCTCCAAGGTGCTCAACAACCCCACGGCCCTGACCTTCCAGGGACCGGCCGACCACCGCGCCTCCTGCGACCCGCGCTTCCCGTTCGTGTGCTCCACCTACCGGGTCACCGAACACTGGCAGACCGGCGTCATGACCCGCTGGACCCCCTGGCTGCTCGAAGCCGAGCCCCAGATGTTCGTGGAAATGAGCCCCGAACTGGCCAAACTGCGCGGCATCAACCCCGGCGACAAGTGCACCGTGGAGAGCGCGCGCGGCTCGCTGTGGGCCATCGCCATCGTCACGGAGCGCCTCCAGCCCATGCAGGTCATGGGACAGACCGTCCACATGGTGGGTATCCCCTGGCACTACGGTTGGGTCTTCCCCAAGGAAGGCGGCGACTCCGCCAACCTGCTCACCCCCTCGGTGGGCGACCCGAACACCGGCATCCCCGAGACCAAGGCCTTCATGGTCAACGTGAAAAAGGCCTAGGGAGGTAAACGAACATGCCAGGCAAGACCTTCTTCGTGGACCTCTCCAGGTGCACCGCCTGCCGCGGCTGCCAGGTCGCGTGCAAGCAGTGGAAGCAGCTCCCCGCGGAGCAGACCAAAAACACCGGTTCCCACCAGAACCCGCCCGACCTCTCGGCCATCACCCTCAAGGTGGTGCGCTTCAAGGAAGTGGGCAACCGTGGGGACGACTTCAAATGGCTCTTCCTGCCCGACCAGTGCCGCCACTGCGTGGACGCGCCCTGCAAGGACGCGGGCGACGGCATCGTCAAAGACGCCATCACCCAGGACAAGGAAACCGGAGCGATCATCTTCACCGAGAAGACCAAGGGACTGCCCTTCGACACCATCAAAGGCGCCTGCCCCTACGACATCCCCCGGCTGGATGCCAAAACCAAGGTCATCTCCAAGTGCGACATGTGCAACGACCGCGTCCTGGCAGGACAGCTGCCCGCGTGCGTCAAGACCTGCCCCACCGGCGCCATGAACTTCGGAGAGCGCGAGGAAATGCTGGCCATGGCCAAGAAGCGCTTCGAGGAGATCAAGAAAACCCGGCCCAAGGCAGTGCTCGTGGACTACGACCAGGTTCGGGTGGTCTTCCTCACGGAATACGCCCCCAACCTCTACCACAAGACCCTCATGTCCGACGCCGAACCCCGGGGACTCACCCGTTTCGCCGTCCTGGACAAATTGCTCGCCCCCCTGCGCCAGGCAAGGGGCTAGCCAGATAGCCGCACAAGCCCCGGCCGCGCGTGCGGCCGGGGCACGCCGTCCCCCACCGGCGGCGGCCTTCGACTCGGGCGGGCCGGACCTCCGGCCGTTTTCCGACGGGACTGGACCTCCCACTTCGGAAAGCGGCAGGACCGGCCCGCCTCCCTTTTGCCGGGCCGGAAACCGCCTCCAAACTGCCGACCGGAATCGCCCGCACCCTGCCGCAAAGCCCACGCCGAACGCCTTTCACCCCTCAATAACCGCTTTCGCCCCCTCAGCGAGCGCCGCCGGGCCGCCCGGAAGCCCCCTCGGGGCCGCATCGTCGACCGGAACTCCCTCCCGTCCTGGACTGAGCTTTCGGACTCTGATAAGAAATCCAGACACCCGAGAGTCAGGTTCAAAGACCGTCCGTCCGTCTTGAGAGCCCGGGTCATCCCGTCAATCGCCGGCAACGGAGCGACGATGCCTCACCACGACCATCATGCGGACGGACTCGCACGACGCAACGAGACTCTGGAACGCCGCGTGCGGGAGCTCGAACAGGCCCTGGCCCGCACGGGACAACACGGAGCCGCCCAAGCCCCACCGCGCTCCGCCCCCCTGCCCCCCTCCTGCCCGGACGCCCCGGGGTCCCTTGCCGGGCGCGAGGAACTCCTGCGGCTTTTCGTGAAGCACGCCCCGGTCTCCATCGCCATGCTGGACGGCTCCATGCGCTACATCGCCGTGAGCGACCGCTGGAAGAGCGACTACGGGTTCCAAGAGCGCAACCTGGAAGGCCTCGACCACTACGCGGTGTTCCCGGAAATTCCCGAGCGCTGGAAGGCCATCCACCGCAGCTGCCTCGCAGGAGCCGTGGAGCGCGCCGAGGAGGACCCCTTCGCCCGCGCCGACGGCTCCATCCAGTGGCTACGCTGGGAGGTGCGCCCCTGGAGGCTGCCCTCCGGGGCCATCGGCGGCATCGTGATCTTCAGCGAGGACATCACCGCGCGCAAACAGGCCGAACTGGAGCTCGCCCGGGTGAATTTCCTGCTCTCGGCCCTGGTGGAGGCCATCCCCTCCCCCATCTACGCCAAGGACCGCGAGGGACGCCTGCTCCTGGCCAACAAGGCCCTCCTGGAGCTGCTCGGCCGCGACGCCTCCCAGGTGCTGGGCAAAACCTCCGGGGAGGTGCACCCCACGGTGATCGGGCGCGAGCACATGGAAAACGACGCCCTGGTCATGGAAAGCGGCATCCCTTCCTTTTTCGAGGAAACCTCGCTGGGTCCTGCCGGACTCAGGCACTGGGTCTCCATCAAAGCCCCGCACCGCGACGCCTCGGGCGAAGTGGCCGGAGTGGTGGGCGTTTCCCTGGAGATCACCGACCAGAAGATTCTGGAGGAGGAACTGCGCCAGAGCCGCGAAGACCTCTGCCGCGCCCAGACCGTGGCCCACGTGGGCAGCTGGCGGCTCGACGTGCGCCGCGACAGGCTCACCTGGTCCGATGAAAATTACCGCATCTTCGACGTGCCCCCGGGCACGCCCATGACCTACGAATCCTTCCTGGAACGCGTGCACCCCGAAGACCGCGCCGAAGTGCACCGCCAGTGGAGCGCCGCACTGCGCGGGGAGCCCTACGACATCGAGCACCGCCTCGTGGTGGACGGCGGCAGGCGCTGGGTGCGCGAGCGCGCCGAACTGGAATTCGCCCCCGACGGCACGCTCCTGGGCGGCTTCGGCACCACACAGGACGTGACCGGACGCAAATTGGCCGAACAGGCCCTGCGCGAGGCCAAAGAGGCCGCCGACATCGCCAACCGCGCCAAAAGCGACTTCCTGGCCAGGATGAGCCACGAGATACGAACCCCCATGAACGCCATCCTGGGCATGACGGAAATGGCCCTCCACGCGGCCCGGGACCCCCTCCAGCGCGACCACCTGGAAACCGCCATGGACTCCGCCCGGGCGCTGCTGGGCATCGTCAACGACACCCTCGACCTCTCACGCATCGAGGCCGGCAAGCTGGCCCTGGCGCCCGCCCGGTTCGACCTGCACGAACTGGCCCGCGCCATGGTGAAAACCCTGGCCGTGTCGGCGGCCCCCAAGGGGCTGGCCATGAACCTCCAACTGGACCCCCGGGTTCCAAGACACGTGCTGGGCGATGCGGGCCGCCTGCGCCAGGTGCTGCTCAACCTGCTGGGCAACGCCGTGAAGTTCACCACACGGGGCTCAGTGACCCTTGGCGTGGCCCCCGCGCCGCAGGGCGTCCCGGGCCGCCACCCCTTGGACTTCACCGTCTCCGACACGGGCCCCGGAATCCCCGGATTCCTGCGCGCGCGCATCTTCGAGCCCTTCGTGCAGCATGATCCCGGAGAACGGTCCGCCGAAGGCACCGGCCTGGGACTGGCCATCGCCCGGGGCATCGCCCAGGCCCTGGGAGGGGACATCTTCCTGGAGGAGACCACGGAATCCGGCAGCCGCTTCGTCTGCCGCGTCCCCCTGCCGCCCGTCGACGAACCGGAGGCGCGCCAGGGCGACTCAGGCCGGTTCCTCTGCGTCAGCCGCCCCCTCACTGTGCTGGCGGTGGACGACAACCGCATCAACCTCAAGGTGGTGGCCGCCCTGCTCTCGCGACTGGGGCACCGGTGCGTCCTTGCGGCGGGCGGCGAGCAGGCCCTTGCCTTGCTGGCCGAACCGGGCGCGCGCTTCGATGCGGTGCTCATGGACATCGAGATGGACGGCATGGACGGCTTCGAGACAACGCGCCGCATCCGCGCGGGCGAGGCGGGGGAGGCCCACAGGAGCGTGCACGTCGCGGCCCTTTCGGCCCACGCCCTGCCGAGCTTCCGGCAGCGCTGTTCGGAAGCGGGCATGGACGACTTCCTCCCCAAACCCGTGGGCCTGGCCGACCTGGCCAAGGCCCTGGGACTGGCCTCCTCGGAGTACTGCGCACCGGGCGGGGAGACCTGAAGCGCCCGATGCCCCGGGGCCGAACGCCGCGTTGAGCGCGCCCCGCACGACCCACCCGGGAAGACGCCTCCGGGGGCGGTGTCGGCTCCCGCACATTACATGGCCGGGCGTCCGCTGCAACGGATCGTCCCAGTTTCTGTTCAACAGACGCCTTGCCGCTCCGGGAGCATCACCCCGTCTTGCGGCGCGTACGGGAGAAGCACAATAAATCCTGGCGAATTCCACGCCTTTCGTCTATTAAAGGACATCATTTCAAGGCAGGTCGACGATGACGCTCCGCATCCATATCCTGATGTTGCTTTGTTGCCTTCTTTTGCATGCGCCCGCCCTCGCTGCGGATGCCTCGGTCTCTCCATCCATGAAGCCCCTGGCCGAGGGCCAGGCCTTCCCGGACCTCGCATTCAAGGGGCCGATCTCCGATGCCGAGGCCAAGGAACTGGGGGTGGCCCCCGGCAAGCCCTTCGCCTTCAAGGACATCAAGGCCCAGGCCGTCATCCTGGTGGTCTTCTCCATGTACTGCCCCTTCTGCCAGCGCGACGCCCCCGAACTGGCCAAGATGCACCAGATCATCAAGGACCGGGGGCTCTCCGGCAAGGTGAAGCTGGTGGGCCTGGGCGCGGGCAACTCAGCCTTCGAGGTGAACGTCTTCCGGGAAAAGTTCGCCCTGCGCCTGCCGCTCATCCCGGACCAGGATTTCTCCGTCTACAAGGCCCTCGGCCAGGTGGGCACCCCCTACTACTACGTGCTGGCGCGCTCGGGTCCGGGCTTCACGGTGGTCGAAGGCCACCTGGGCTGCGTTTCCTCGGCCGAGGCTTTCCTGAACCAGGCCCTGGCCAAGGCGGGCATCGGAGGCAAATGACCATGCGGCGTCTCGCTTTCCCCCTGGCCTTGCTCCTGGCTCTGCTCCCGGCGGCGGCCGCCGCCCAGAAAGCCGTGCCGCCGGAATTGATCTACCAGCCCGGGCAGCTCAAGCCCGTGGACTCCGTGCTGGCCGTCAAGGTGGGCGACAAGGCCCCGGACTTCGACCTGCCCGCGACCGACGGCTCCCGCGCGCGCCTCGCCGACTACCTGGGCAAAAAGAACCTGGTGATCTCCTTCGTGCCCGCCGCCTGGACCCCCGTGTGCTCCGGCCAGTGGCCAGGCTACAACCTCGCCAAGGAGATCTTCGAGAAGCACGACGCGGCCCTGCTGGGCGTCACCTGCGACAACTTGCCAAGCCTCAACGCCTGGATCGTGGAGATGGGCGGGGTGTGGTTCAAGGCCGCCTCGGACTTCTGGCCCCACGGTGGGCTTTCCGCCAGGCTGGGCGTCCTGCGCCCCGAGGGCGTCTCGGAACGGGCGCTCTTCGTCATCGACAAGGCCGGGGTGATCCGCTTCATAGACGTGCACGACATCAACGCCCGGCCGGACCTCGGCCAGCTGGCCAAGGCCCTGGCGGACCTGAAATGACGCTTCCGCGCCCGGCCCTGGCCAAGGCGGCCCTGCTGCTCCTGGCGCTGATTCTTCCGCTGTCGGCCTGCCAGCCCCCGCCGCCTCCCCAGCCCCAGACGGGGAAGCTCGGCATCACGCCCACGGAGGTCCGCATCGGCGCGAGCCTGCCGCTCTCGGGCCATGCCGCCTACCTGGGCCAGGAAACCCTGCGCGGCGCCACCGCCTACCTGAGCCACGTGAACGCCCGGGGCGGCGTGCACGGCCGACAGATCACCCTGGTGGCCCACGACGACGGCTACGACCCGCCCCGCTGCGTGGCCAACACCCAGCGCCTGATCGTGGAAGACGAAGTCTTCGCCCTCTCCTGCTATGTGGGCACCCCCACCACCACGCGGATCCTGCCCATGCTCTCCGAGGCGCGCATCCCCCTGGTGGGCTCCTTCACCGGCGCCTACGACCTGCGCGAGCCCTTCCAGCGCTACGTGATCAACGTGCGCCCCTCCTACTACCAGGAGACCGCCGCCGCCGTGGGCCACCTCATCGAGAACCTGGGGCTCAAGCGCATCGGCGTGTTCTACCAGTTCGACGCCTACGGCTTCGACGGCCTCAAGGGCGCGGAGCTGGCCCTCAAGACCTACGGCATGACCCCCGTGGCCCGGGGCTCCTACGTGCGCGGCACCATGGACGTGGAGGACGGCCTCTGGAAAATCCTGGAGAGCCAGGCCCAGGCCGCCGTGATCATCGGAACCTCGGCCCCCTCGGCCAAGTTCATCAAGCTCGCGCGCGAGCACAACCCCGACATGGTCTTCTACGCCGTCTCCTTCGTGGGCGCGGAGGAGATCGCCAAGGCCCTGGGACCGGACGAACGCGCCAAGGTGCTCGTCTCCCAGGTGATGCCCCCGCCCGACCTCCCCGAGACCCAGGCCCTGCTCTGGGGCGTCAAGGAATACGACGACCTGCTCAACCAGTCCTACCCGGGCCACCCGCCCACGGCCGTGGGCCTGGAGGGTTTCATCAACGCCAAAGTACTCGTGGAGGGCCTGCGCCGCGCCGGCCCCGACCCGGACCGCGAACGCTTCATCGAGGCCGTGGAGTCCATCCGCGACTACTCCCTGGGCCTTGCCGACACCCTGGCCTACGGCCCCGGCGACCATCAGGGCCTGGAGCGCGTCTACTTCACCAAGCTCGAGAAAGGTCGCTTCGTGCTCGTCACCGACTGGGCCAGGCCCTTCGCCCCGCGCGGCTGCGACTAGCCGCGGCGCGCCAGACAAAACCAGCGCGACATGCTCAACCGCGTCCGCAAACTCTCGCTGCGCAACAAGATCTTCCTGGCCACGGCCGGGGTGATCCTGCTCATCAGCGGCGTCATCGCCCTGCTGGCCCGGGGCATTCTGGTGAACAGCCTGAGCCATGAGCTGGAACAGCGCGGGCTGGCCATCGCCCAGTCCATCGCCGAGCGCGGCGGCGGCTTCATCCTGGACCAGGACCGCGCCGGGCTCGTGGCCCTGCTCTTCGACGCCGCCCAACTGGGCGAGCGCAAGGCCTTGGTGGCCTACATCTTCATCGTGGACAACGAGGCGAAGCTCTTGGCCCACACCTTCACCCGGCCCTTCCCCCGGGCGCTGCTCGATGCCGTGGGGCCCGTGGAGAACCAGGACAGCCGCCCGCGCCCCGTGGTCTTCGAGCACGACGAGGCCGTGGACATGTCCGTGCCCGTACAGGAGGGCATATACACCCTGGGCCGTGTGCACGTGGGCCTTCGCCAGAGCCACATGGACTCCCTGGTCTCCAAGCTGCGCCTCACCTTCCTGGGGTTCATCTCCCTTGTGGTGGTGATCATCTTCTTCATCGCCCTGGTGCTCTCTGGCTACGTGGTGGACCCCCTCGCCAAGCTCACGCGGGCGGCCGAATCCATCAGCCGGGGCAAGCTCGACCAGCCCCTGGACCTGGGCGGGCCGCCCTGGAACCCCGTGGAATGCCCGGCATATGGCGACACGGACCTCCCCTGCTGGCACCTGGACGAACTGGCGCCCGGGCAGGCCCGACGCCCCGGCACCTGCAACCCCTGCAAGTTCTACCGCCACCGCTTCGGCGACGAGGTGGTCCAGCTGGCCGACGCCTTCGCCAACATGGTCTGGTCCATCAAGCTCTACCGCCACCGCCTGCGCGAATCCGAAGAGCGCTACCGCCCCCTCTTCGACGCCAACCCCGACCCCTTCCTGGTGCTCGACGTGACCTCCCGCCGCTTCCTGGACGCCAACCCGCGCGCCCAGGAGCTCTACGGCTACACCAAGCGCCAGTTCTCCGGCATGACCATCGACAGCATCGAGCCCTCCTCGGACCAGCCCGGCGTGCGCACCTTCATCACCGAGGGCTGCCCCGGCGACCACGTGCTCTACACCAAGGCCACCCACGTCACGCGCGAAGGTCGCCAGATCTACGTGAACATCCACGCCACCATGGCCAACTACCGCGGCAAGGAAGCCGTGATCTTCTCGGCCACCGACGTGACCGACCTGGTGGAAAAGGACGCCCAGCTCATCCAGGCCAGCAAGATGAAGACCCTGGGCGAAATGAGCGCGGGCATGGCCCACGAGCTCAACCAGCCCCTCAACGCCATCAAGCTGGGCAGCGACTTCCTGCGCCTGGCCGCCCAGAGCCGCATGGAGCTGTCGCGAGACCGCTTCCGGCAGGTCTCCGAGGAGATCAGCGCCCAGGTGGACCGCGCGGCGGGCATCATCAACCACCTGAGGGAATTCGGGCGCAAGTCCGGCCCCACGCCGGGGGCCGTGGACATCAACACCCCCATCCGGGGCGTGTTCACCATCATCGGCAAGCAGCTGGAACTCCAAAATATCCGCGTTGATCTGGACCAGGGCGACGGCCTGCCTCCCATTCTGGCCCACGCGAACCGCCTGGAACAGGTGTTTTTCAACCTTGTGTCCAATGCCCGGGATGCCATATTGTCCAAGGCAAGCGGCGAGGGTGAGATCGCGATCCGTTCCTGGACGGAGGGTGGACACGTCTGCGTGAGCGTCTCCGACACGGGCACGGGCATCGCTCCGGCGGACCTGCGCAAAATCTTCGAGCCCTTCTTCACCACGAAGCGGGCTGGAGAAGGCATGGGCCTGGGGCTGGCGATTTCCTACGGCATCATCAAGGATTACGGCGGGGACATCCAGGTGGGCAGCGAGGTCGGCGAAGGCACGACCTTCAAGCTCAGCTTCCCGCGTGCACGATCGTGAGGCGTTCCATGCGAATTCTGGTCATCGACGACGAGCGGCCCACCCTGGCCATGTTCGAACTGCTCCTGGAGGCCATGGGCTACAGCCCAGTGCCTGCCGATTCGGGCGAAAAGGGGCTGGAACTCTTCGAGAACGATCATTTTCCCATCGTGATCACCGACATCAAGATGCCGGGCATCGACGGCATGGAGGTGCTTTCGCGCATCAAATCCGGCAAGCCCGACACCGAGGTGATCGTCATCACCGGCCACGGCGACGTGGAGTTGGCCCTTGCCGCCTTGAACCTCAAGGCCACGGACTTTATCGACAAACCCATCGCCCAGGAGGCCCTGGCCAACGCCCTGCAGCGGGCCGAGAAGCGCATCCGCCGCCTGGAGGCCTGCAACCCCGTCACCACCCTGCGCGAGATGGAATGGGCCAAAGTGCTCGACATCGCAGGCAATCTATCCTCTGGCATCGAGAGCGTGGCGCGTGAACTGGCCGGGCTCGCCGGGGACACGCCGCTTCTCGTCACGGTTTCGGAGTGCTCTTCGGTGAACGGGGCGGGCATCGCCGGGCTCACGGGGATCATCGAGTCCCACGCGGCCAAGGGCGGGCGGGTGGCCATCTCCTGCAGGCCGGAGAACTTCCGCCGGGTGTTCGAGGCCTCGGGCCTGGCTGAAATCGCCTCGCTGCACCGCAACGAGGAGGACGCGCTGCGCGCCCTGCTGGTGGAAAAGGCCTGACGAATTCGTCAAAATCCTTGTTTTGCCGGTTTTTTTTATTGACGCACTATTCAAATCCAGCTACCGCCGCCTTTACATGAGTTCGCCGTTTCGCCCTGCGGACCACCCGTAACGGGCTTCGAGCGGATCGACCCTTTGGGCGCTCACAAAGATACTGCCGACGGGTCCAGACTGCATGAAACGGCCGGAAAGCCCGGCCGATTGTGGTAACCTCTTGCAGGAGCATCTTTGAGTATGGTGACGAACATCTACGTCGGCAATCTGCCTTTCAGCGCCTCCGAGGATCAGGTCCGTCAGCTGTTCGAGGCCTACGGCCAGGTGAATTCCGTGAAGCTCATCAACGACCGCGAAACCGGACGCCCCCGGGGCTTCGGCTTCGTGGAGATGGACGAGAGCGGCGCCAAGGAGGCCATCCAGGCCCTCAACGGCGCGGACTTCGGCGGCCGCACCATGAAGGTGAACGAGGCCCGCCCCCGCGAACGCCGCCCGGCCCGCTGGTAGTCCCTTCCCCCGCGAATCCTTAAAGGCCCGCCTCCCCCAGGGGAGGACGGGTCTTTTTTGTCTCCTGCGGGGGCCTGGCCTCCCATGGGGCTTTCAAGGCCGTACAGCCCCCGGGCGGCGCGCCCGCGGGCCCCGGCGTCGGAGGGTTGCCGCCGTTCAGGCGGCTCGCCGTCTATTCCAGCCAGTCCGGCCGGAAGGCCAGGGCCACGCGCAGCAGCTGGGGGGGCATGGGGGTGCCCCGGTGGTTCCAGCGATATTCCAATTCTTTGAGATAGTAAGGGAATTTTTCCGCAGAAACGCCCTGGAAGCGCAACAGACGGTTTTTGAAGAAATCCCAGAAGCCGCCGCCTTCATCCAGGGGCAGGCCCAGGTCCCGGGCCTTGAGGGCCGGGGTGAGCCACTCCGGCCCACCGCAGCACACCAGCCCGAGGTAGCCCCGCATGGGGCCGGTGTACACCGCCGAGCCCACGCGCGAGGTCTTCAGACGGAAGTGCAGTTTGAAAAGCGTCAGGTCCGCCGCCTCCACGCCGTGCACCAGGTCCACGAACACCCAGTTCTCGCGCACCATCACGCCGAACACGGGGGGCCAGACCCCGCCTCCGCGCGTGGCCAGGGCGTTCATGATCTGCCGGGCGTCGATGGCCTGGGCCAGAATGGCCTGACGCAGGGCGTCCACGGCCTTGTAGACCGTGTTGTAGGCCACGCCCAGGGCCACGGCCGCGTCCTTCACGGGGGTTTCGGCCGCGAAAAGATCGATCAGCCGCAGCCACTGCACGCGTGAAAGCCCGCCCGTGCCCATAAAGCGACCGGTGAGTTCGTGGAAGGTGTAGCCGCAGCCGCCGCAACGCAACCGCCCGGAGCGCAGGCGGTAGACCCGCTCCGAACGGCAGCGGGGGCAGCAGTCCACACCCATCTCCCGGCACAGGGCGGCCAGACGCTCGCGGGCCGCCTCCTCTTCGTGGACGGACGGCGCGACGCAGGGGCCGTCCCCCTGGGAGGGCGGCGGACCCTCGGCGAGGGGCTCCGGTGATCCGGTCGGGTGGCCAGGCATTTCCATGGCGCGCAGTGGTAACACACCCGGAGCGGGCAGGCCAGTGCCACGGGAGTGGAACTCCCCGCCGGATCGATGGACCGGCCGTACGGCGGCCCCGTCGGCAAGATCGTGGAGGATGCCTTACGCGCCAGGGTGCGGGGCAGGCGAGCCCCCCCGCTGCGGAGCGGGCCGGACGAGGACCAGGGCCGATCCGTCCATGTTCAGGCCCGCGTCGCGGCCCTCCTCCCGGAGGGACCGCGAGGACGCGACACTAGAAGCCCAGGGCCGAGGGAGTGGGCCTCAGGTACCCCTGGCGCATGGCCAGGATGTCCAGGGTCATGGACTCCAGATCGTCCAGGGCGGGCAGGCTCGGGCGGTCGTATTCCCTGAAATCGGTGGTCTTGATGTAGCCCTTGCAGGTCTCGCAGGTGTCCACGCGGTAGCCGGGCTCCTCTTCGGCCACGAAGAAGCGCAGCTTGGTGGCGTCGCGCTCGTGGCAATAGGGGCACTGCAGCCGGAAGGTTCGGTAGCTGGCGCGACAGAAGGAGCACGCGTTGTGGCGCACGCCCTCCTTGCCCACCAGGGCCGATTGGAAGGCCAGGCTGCCGCAGACCGGACAGCTGCCCTGCTCCCAGGTCCTGTCCTGGGGCAGCGTGAGGCTCAGGGCCTCGGCCAGGGCGGTGGCCTGGGGCGTGACGGCGCACTGGGCGAGGAAGTTGAGGGTGCGCGGGGCCTGGGGCGTGCGCCCGGAGAATTCCGTGAAGAAAGCCTCGTCCCCGGCCAGGTATGCGCGCAGGGCGTTTTCCATGAACCCACTGCCCTCGGCAAGAACCATCGCAGCCGCCTGCGCGGCCGGTCCGCCGAGGTCCGCGAGCGCTCCGGCCAGGTCGGTGAAGAGTCGGCCCGCCGGGTCCATCTCCAGGGGGAAGCGCTCCCTGGGGAGCAGCGAAGCCCCGGCGATCACCTGGTCCACCGGGGTCAGCTCCCCGGGGGCAAAGACAGTGGCGGCGGCTTCGACGCGCGCGGCGAGTTGCATCTCCAGCACCTTTTCGGCCAGGTCCAGGAGCGGCGCGGGCAGATGGGGCCTCTTGCGCATCTGGGCCAGCTTGCGGCGGATCAGGGTTTTTTCGCGGTCCACGGTCTCGAACATTGTCACCTCCAACGGTTGCGGCATGCATTACCCGCAATGAAGCGATCCGTCCACGCGAAGAGGGCTTGGTTCTTACCTGACACCTTGAGGGTCCCACGCCAGGGACAGGGCGACCCGCGTGCCGGGTTCAAGGCCCGAGAGCACCTGCACCCGACCGGCGCCGCGCGTCCCGAAGACGGGCTCCACGGGCCTGGCGCGCCCCTGGCCGTCGTCCACATAGACCACGCGACGCCCGCCGCGCTCCACCACGGCCTGGGCCGGGACGCTGAGCACGCCCTTGAGATCCTCCACCAGCACGGCGCACTGCACCGTCATCTCCGGGCGCAGGATGAGCGACGCCGCCGGAGCCAGGCTGGCCATGGCCGGGAAATAAAGGATGCGGTCCACGGTTTCGGGCGAGGGGGAAACGCGGTCGATCACCGCGCCGTAGATTTCCTTGGGCCGGACGGCCTGGAAGAAGCGCACGGGCATGCCCGGCCTGATGCCCGCGGCGTCGGCCTCGTTCACGTAGACGCGCAGCTCCAGGAAACGCGGATCGATGACCGTGACGATGCTCACGGACTCAAGCTCCGCCACCACCTGCTCGCCCTTCTGGGTGTGCACCTGGCCCACGATGCCGTCGATGGGGCTCTCCACGCGGGTCATGGAGAGGTAGGCGTCGATCTCGTCCACCTTGGCCCGGGCCTCTTCCAGGGCCTTGGCCGCGCGCTGGGCGTCCCGGCGGGCCTCGACGTCCACGCGGTCGAGGCGGGCGCGGCCCTGGGCCACGGACTGGGTGGAGGAGGCCTCGTCGCGCCGGGAGGCCTCCAGGTCGTCCTGGTGGATGTGCCCCTGGACGGAGAGCTGGCGGCGGCGCTCCAGTCGGCGCGCCTCGTAGGCCTGGCGGTTTTTGTCGGCGTCCAGGGTGGCCCCGGCCTCCTCCAGGCGTTTGGCACGCTGGCTTTCCACGCGCTCCAGCTCGTTTCGCGCGGCCTCCAGGCGGGCAAGGGCCGCCTGGCGCTGGGTCTGGAGTTCGCGGTCGTCCAGCACGGCCAGCAGCTGGCCCGCGCGCACCACGTCGCCGGTGCGCACGAAGAGCTCCGTCACCTGCCCCTTGAGGCGGCTGCCCACGCGGATCTGTCCGCCGGGGCGCACGCGGATCACCCCCGTGGCGTCCACCACGCGCGCCACGTCGCCCACGCCTGCCTCACCCCACTCCAGCACGCGCGGCCCCGAGGGCGGGGGCGCGTCGCAGGCCGCGAGGCATGCCAGAAGCGCGAAAGTCGCGCAAAGAATGAAGAAGATGCGCATGGTGGAGGGTCAGGTCACCAGATTGATGATGCGCCCGCGCCCGGAAAGCTCGTCGGGCAGCCCCGCGCGCGAACCGCCGGGCTGGGAGGGCAGGGACTGCAGAGCCGCCTGGCGGGCCGCCGCGCGGCCCTGCGCGGCGCTCCCGGCCACCAGCGCATCAAGGGAAGGCTCCGTCGCTGGGCGTTCCACGGGGTGGCCCGGCAAACGTCCTGGGGGGCGGTCCGAGGGCTGGTCCGCAAGGCCCGGGGAACGGGGGACGGCCGACGCGGGCCGGATGGCGGAGTCCGGGAAATGGGCCATGCCCCATTATGCCCCGGGCGGGTCTGCCATGCAAGCGCCCCGGACCGCATTTCCGCGCTCCCGGCCGGGCGGACTTGCGCCACGGTCTCTTGCGCGTTATAGGGAGAGACGCGGCGTCGCAACGCCCGGCCCGGAGTCTCCATGTTCCCTTTCCTGCGCACGCTTCGCGAAAAAGACATCAATTCCACCCAACTGGGCAAGGCGCGCACCTACCGTCTGGCCCGGGGCGACCAGACCATGACCTTCAAGGGCCGTCTCCTGGGCTTCTACCACGCCGAGGGCGACTGCCTGGAACCCGAGGCCCAGAACAAGACCCACCTGCTGACCATCGCCATCTTCCGCACCAGTTCGCGCTATCTGATTTACTACGTGCTCAACTACGTGAACAACGAGCACCTCTCCGGACGCCAGGTCCACGTGCACGCCACGCCCGACCTGGAGGCCGCCGCCCGCTTCGTGGACGCCATGACCTACGCCAACCGCAAGAGCTTCGCCCAGGGTGTTCTGGAAGACGCCAGGGCCACCGACGCCTCATCTGCCGGTTGAAGCCCTCGCCGCTGCCCACAACGCGGCCGCCTTCGGCTTGAGCACCGGCCCGCCCAATCTCCCGGCCCCCGACAACAGACCCACTTCCACCTCGCCCGTGGACGTGAGGAAGAACACGCGACGCCCCTTCCCGCCGCCCGTGTCCACCTGGTAGGGGGTCATGCGATGGCGGGACAGGGCCTCGTAGGCGGCCTCCACGTTCTTGAGCCCCACGCCGCCCCGCTCGTCAACGAGCCCGTTGGAGCCGCCAAGCAGCGTCACCCGCAACGCCCTGGGGTTCACGCCCATGCGCATGAATTCACCGATCACGTGCTCGATGGCCGTGTCCACGAACTTGTAGACGGGGCCTTTATCCTGGTAGCCGTAATCGTCCCGGCGCGGCAGGAAGGCGTGGAAGAAGGCCCCGATCCCCTTGCCGGGCAGATGGAAGGCCGCCCCGAGGCACGAGCCCAGCACAGTCTGCACCAGCGTCGGCTTCAGGTAGACGCCGCCCTCGGACACCTTCAGATACTGCAAGGCGACTCCGGGATTCTCCGTGAGGATGTCTTTCAGCAATGGATGCTCCCCGCCCTATGCTCCGCTTAACAAGCCGAAGACATCTTCAAACCATACCGTAAAAGTATGACTCTCTATAAGATTTATACCATGTTGCGCCCCCACTGACAACAATCCGCATCGCCTCGCGCCCGGGCCTTGACGCGCCCGCCGCCCTCTGGTTTTAGAAGAAGATGATCGTCGCCGCTCCCCGTCTGCGCGCCCTGGCCCTGCTGGCCGTCCTGCCCCTGCTGGCCGCCTGCGCCGCCCCGGCCACCCGCGCCCGGGTGGAAGCCTCGGCAGGCCCCGATGCGCTGGAACCGGCCCACTTCTTCCTGCGCCACGGCCACGTCGACGCCGACCCCGCCGCCCACGAGAACCACCGCCAGCGCGTGGCCCTGGCCAAGGCCCTGGAGGCCCACGGCCTCACCCGCGCCGCCTCGCCCGAGCAGTGCGACGTGATCGTCTCCCTGCGCTTCGGGCTGGTGGCCGAGGAAACGCCCCACCAGGGCGCGGCCCTGGAGCATCTCTTCGTGCTGGACCTGCGCGCCATGGACGCCCTGGCCGAACGCGCCGGACGCCCCGCACGCCAGCTCTGGCGCGTCACCGCCTCGGCCCACGCCCATGTGGACCAGCGCGAGGCCGTGTTCCGCGCCCTCCTGGCCGCGGCGGCCCCGCGCATGGGGAGCAACGGCGAGTGGGACCTGGTGGTGCGGCGCACCCCCGTCACCGGCGAGTTCGACGTGTCGCCCGCCCCCTGAGCGGGCCGCCGGGGTCTGGCGCGACGCCCCTTGATCCTGTAGAAGCCCCTTCATGAACGCTGTCGTCGAGGCCGTGGGCCTGCGCAAACACTTCGCCGGGTTCAAGGCCGTGGACGGCCTGGACCTGCGCGTGGAAAAAGGCCGCATCTTCGGCCTGCTAGGCCCCAACGGCGCGGGCAAGACCTCCACCATCCGCATGATCTACGGCTTCTCGCCCCGCACCGGTGGCGAGCTGCGAGTCTTCGGCCAGGACGTGGCCCGGCACTGGCGCGCCGTCCGCGCCCGCCTGGGCGTCTGCCAGCAGGACAACGCCCTGGACCCGGACCTCACCGTGCGCCAGAACCTGCTGGTGTTCGCAGGCTACTTCGCCGTGCCCGGCCGCGAGGCCAAGCGCCGCGCCGACGAGCTGCTCGCCTTCTTCGCCCTGGAGGCCAAGGCCGACGCCGACGTGCGCGACCTCTCCGGAGGCATGGCCCGCCGCCTCATGCTGGCGCGCTCCCTGGTGAACGAGCCCGAACTGCTGATCCTGGACGAGCCCACCACCGGGCTCGACCCCCAGTCGCGCCACCTGCTCTGGGACCGCCTGCGCGACCTGCGCGAAAAGGGCCTGACCATCCTTCTGACCACGCACTACCTGGAAGAAGCCGCCACGCTCTGCGACGACCTGCTCATCATGGACCACGGCAAGGCCCTCACCGGCGGCGCTCCGGCGGACATCGTGGCCTCCCACGCCGGGCGGGCCGTGCTGGAACTGGTGGACCCCGAGGAACGCGCCCGGGCCATGGTGGAGGCCTCGGGCTTCGATGTGGAAGACTTCGGCCGCAGGCTGCTGGTGTTCGCCGACGGCTTCGAGGAGCTGGAGACTCTGCGCCGCGCCCTGCCCCCGGGGCAGTCCCTGGCCCGGCCCTCTTCGCTGGAAGACGTGTTCCTGCGCCTCACCGGGAGGGACCTGCGCGAATGAGCCCCTTCGAGAATCTTTCCTGGCGTCTGTGGCGCGTCTGGCGGCGCAACCTGTTGGTGTACCTGCGCACCTGGCAGGTGAACTTCATCCCCCCCCTGGCCGAGCCCGCCCTGTACATCCTGGCCTTCGGGGCCGGGCTGGGGTCCATGGTGGGCGCGGTGCGCGTGAACGGCGTGGAGGTGGGCTACACGGCCTACGTGGCCCCGGGCCTGGTGGCGGCCTCGGTGATGTGGCAATCCTTCTACGAGAACACCTACGCCTCGTTCGTGCGCATGTACTATCAGAAGACGTTCGACGCCATGCTGGCCACGCCGCTCTCCCTGGAGGACGTGATCACGGCGGAGATTCTCTGGGGGGCCACCAAGGCCGTGGCCGGGACCCTGGTGATGGGCCCGGTGATCGCGGCCTTCGGGCTCATCGACCTGCCACAGGGGCTTCTGCTCGTGCCGCTCTCGGCGCTGGGCGGGCTGGCCTTCGCCTGCGTGGCCATGTGGATCACCGCGCTCACGCCCACCATCGAGATGTTCAACCTGCCCATCTTCCTCTTCGTGACGCCCATGTTCCTCTTCTCGGGGGCGTTCTTCCCGGTGGACGGGCTGCCCGCCTGGGCCTCGGGGCTGGCGGAGTTCCTGCCGCTCTACCACCTGACGCGCGCCTGCCGCGCCGCCAGCCTGGGCATGACCGGCCCGGGCGTGCTCTGGAGCGCCCTCTACCTGGCGGGCGTGGCGGCGGTGTTCTACCCCCTGGCGGTGCGGGGCATGCGCAAAAGGCTGGTGCGCTAGCTCAACCCGCTGCCCGGGCGGATGCGCACGACGCGGGCAACGCCTGGGCGCGAGGCGCCGCTAGCCCATCACCCGTTTCTCGGTGAGTTCCACGATCTCGCGGGCCTCCGCGAGGTTTGGGTCGCGGTCCTGGGCGGAGCGGGCGGCGTCGTAGGCCTGGTCCCAGCGACCCATCTGGTAGAGCACCTTGGCCAGGGAAACGTAGGTTTTCGGATGCGCGCCGAAGGCCTTCAGGGCCTCGCGCAGGATGGTCTCGGCCTTGGGCAGCTCGCCGATCTGGCGGCAGGCCTCCACGGCCAGGCCATAGGCCTGGGCGTCCTTGAGGTCGATCTCCATGGCCTTTTCCGCGAAGGGGATCACGTCGGACTGCAGCCCCGCCTCGGCCAGCATCTTGGCCGCGCGGGTGAAGATGCCCTTCTCGTCGGGGTAGC
The DNA here is from genome assembly GCF_013019105.1 of Fundidesulfovibrio magnetotacticus. Taxonomy (NCBI): domain Bacteria; kingdom Pseudomonadati; phylum Thermodesulfobacteriota; class Desulfovibrionia; order Desulfovibrionales; family Desulfovibrionaceae; genus Fundidesulfovibrio; species Fundidesulfovibrio magnetotacticus. Next base: position 185,823 of record NZ_BLTE01000004.1, on the reverse strand, counting down.
GTTCGCACACGGTGTTGAGCACGCGCCGCGCCGTGGGCAGGTTCTTCTCCCGCAGGGCCTCGCGGGCCTTGTCGAAGGCCTGCTCGATGCGCGAAAGCTTGTCCTGGAGGGCCGCATCCTTGGCGCTCTTATCCATATGCTCCAGGTGCTGGGCCAGGGCCGCCAGGGCCTTGGCGAAGAGCTGCTCGTCGCCCTTCCGGAACTTGAGCCCACCGCGCAGCTGGGCCTTGATGTCGGGCACCAGCTCCAGTTCGCGCAGCATGTCCAGGAGCAGCACCTCCAACTCGAACTTGGCCCGGCCCATGATGCTGGTGCTTGTTGAATAGGCCTCGAAGGCGCTGCTCGCGGAGTTCAACGCCTTGATAGCCATGAATCGCCTCGCGTAACCGACCGCCCTGGAGATGTCCTCCTTGACGGATTTCGCCGTCCCACCGCTCATTGGCATCACCATACAGAAGATTTACAGACCGTTTCAGACCAATACCTCGACACGCCCCTCAGGGCAAGCCTCGCGACGCCCTTGTCCGGCACTCCTTCCTGGCGTAGACCGGACAGCGAAACGGCCCCACGGGAGGAACCATGTCCCCATCCTACGACGTGCTCGTCATCGGCTCCGGCGCGGCCGGGGCCACCGCCGCCCGCATCCTGGTCAAAGCCGGACGCTCCGTGGCCCTGGCCGAAGGCGGGGACTTCGGCGGCACCTGCGCCCTGCGCGGCTGCGAGCCCAAGAAGGTGCTCGCCGAGACCGCCCACGCCGTTGCCCGCGCCCGCGAGATGGGCCGCCGCAACGGGGTGCGCGGCCAGCTCTCCGTCAGCTGGCCGGAGCTGGCGGCGCTCAAGCAGTCCTATGTGGACTCCGTGCCCCCCCGCGCCGAAGCCTCGCTGGAAATGGCCGGCATCGACCTCTACCACGGCCGCGCCCGCTTCACCGGAACGGAAACCCTGCTGGTGGACGGCCAGGAGCTGAGCGCAGGGCACATCCTGCTGGCCACCGGCTCGCGGCCCCACGCCCTGGACATCCCCGGCGCGGAGCTCCTGGCCACCAGCGACGACTTCCTGAACCTCAAGGAGCTGCCCGGGCGCATCCTCTTCCTGGGCGGCGGGTACATCGCCTTGGAGTTCGCCCAGATCGCGGCCATCGCAGGGGCCAGGGTCACCGTTGCCGCCCGGGGCGACCGGCTCCTGCGCCGCTTCGAGCCCGAGATGGTGGAAGCCCTCCTGGAAGCCTCCCGGGAACTGGGCGTGGAGATCCTCACCGGCGCGCCGCCGCGCCGCGTCGAACGGACCGCCTCGGGACTGGCCGTGCGCCTGGAGAACGGCGCGACGCTCGAAGCGGACCTGGTGGTCAACGGCTCGGGGCGCGTGCCGGACCTGGACGGGCTGGACCTCGACGCCGCAGGCATCGAGTCCCGCAACGGCCGCCTCGTCCTGGACCCCTTCCTCAAGACCACCAACCCCAAGGTCTACGCCGCCGGGGACGCCGCGGGCATCGCCCAGCTCACCCCCACGGCCGTCATGGAGGCCAAGGCCGTGGCCGCCAACATCCTGGAGGGCGACCACGTCCGGCCCGACCACTCCCTCGTGCCCAGCTGCGTCTTCACCCACCCGCCCCTGGCCGCCGTGGGGCTCACCGAGGCCCAGGCCCGCGCGGCGGGCGTCCCCTTCGAGGTGAGGCAGGCCCGGGACCTCACATGGCCCGAACTCACCCGCCTGGGCATCCGCCGCTCCGGCTACAAGCTCCTGCTGGAACCCGACGGCGGACGCCTCCTGGGAATCGCCTACCTGGGCGAGGCCGCCGCCGAAGTGGCCAACCAGGCCATGCTCGTCATGCGCCTGGGGCTGCGGCAGAGCGAGATCATGGACATCGCGTGGGCCTATCCCTCCTTCGGCTACGCCCTGCGCTACATGCTCTCCTGAAGCTCTCTTCAAACTCCATCCTTACGGAACACGCTTTACATGAGCCACCCCAACAAAGTCGGCGCTAAATCGATTGTGCTTCTTGCATTCATGATCCTCGCCGCGGCTGCAATGCGCCTGCATGCTCTTGATGTTCCTTCGATGTGGCTCGACGAAATCGTTGTTCCGCTGGCAGCAAAACATGACGCTCGCTACATCATAGAACGCGCAACGACCGGCATCGACACGCACCCGCCGTATTACCATTTGTTTATCAAGGCCATGATGTCTTTTGGAACAAACGATTTCGTCCTGCGCCTTCCTTCTGCCTTGGCAGGCATACTCTCCATCGCGGCCATCTTCTTCCTTGCCAGGAAACTCTATGGCGATCGCGTTGCAGTCATATCGGTAGGCATTCTCTCCATAAACAGCCTCCATATCCTCCTATCACGCGAAGTTCGGCCCTACTCGCTCATCATTCTTCTCTCGACATTCTCGATCTACTGGACGTTCCGGTTCATTGACGAACATAAACGTCGTTGGATTGCCCTAACTTTCATCACAAACTGTCTCTTTGCCCCGTTGCAATTCCTGACCGTGCTCATCATTGGAGCGCAATGCTGCATAGTCCTTGTTTCCTGCCTGCTTGAACGCAATTCAAACTGCTTCAAACGCGGACTATGGTTCTCCGCGATCGTTTCACTGGCATACATACCAACGGCACTCTTTCTTCTTGGAAAATATTCCACAGGCACACCCGGCAATCCACTGGATACCATTGTACGGTATTTCGAACTAATTCCAGAGAATATCTTGCCGTGGACAACTCCATGGATTTCATTGATTCTGATCCCGCTCGCGGCATGCGCATTTCTCACCCCTGGAGAGGCAAGAAAGAGAACGGCACTTCTCGCCCTATACTGCACAGTTCCAGCCATCCCGCTCGCAATCATCCGCTACAGCTCCTACTTCAACGCGTGGCACCTCACCTTCCTCATGGCCCCTGCAATCATCATCATCGCAAATGGACTTTACAACATTATAGGCCACATCAGATTCTGCATGGCAACCTTGGCCATTGCATACATTGCCATAATCTACACCACAATAACAGGCAACAGGTATTACTCCATGGACAGCCACACGGGAACGTACAAACAGGTCGCCGAATCGCTCGTGGAGACCGACCAAAATATTCTCCCCGTGCCCACAGACAGCAGTTGGCTGGATGCTGCCCAATGGTACGCCTCGGGATCGGGCAAAACTCTTTTCAGCAACGTATTTCTCACAACACACCATAACATCGACAAGTTTCGCATCATTACTTTTGGAGACTTCTCGCACCTTGCATCCAACGAAAATGAATTCCTCAAGAAATACCCCTCCGCCAGCGATGATGCCTTCCCATGGGGCCACATCTACACAATCCCTGTGCAACACATTCAGGACTCCATGACATCGTTCCCAAAGTCCTTGACGCTCACAGCAGAACCGTTATCATTTCTCGAAAGAACGACAAACATTCGCAACATCAACATATTACTAACATTCGGATTCACAATCATACCTCATGCAAACGACACCTTGTCACACTTCGACTACAGCGTATCAATGCCAAAGACAACCGACGACGTATTCTTCAAAGTACAAGTTCAATCATCCTGCCAGTACCCCGAGAAGGACATCCTTCGCGCCGAGTACAGTTTTGACGGCGCATCGTTCTACGACGCCAAGCTTCAATTCGACGACTCAGGTCGAGCTGTTGCGTTCATACGCAACCACAGCCAGGACATCCTCACACTCCGCTTTTTTATGGAACGGAAATCTACGCACCCTGGGTACATGAACATCGACAACACGGTCCTTGGCATCAAGAACATCCGGATTTATGCCAACACCATAAACAGCGAGCACTTCGTCTCTTCAACCCTGGAAACCTCCGAATCCGGCATCGGCGATATAGAGACATCCGACGGCGTCTCTTACCGCTGGACCATGGGACCGGAAGCAACAATTCGCCTCATCGAAGAAAGCCCACGGGACATCAACATCGAGTACGCATTCTCAAACCCCATCAACGCACAGGATGTGCTTGTACTTTTCAACGGCACGCCAATTGCCGATCACAAGAGTCTCAGCGTAACCCCTTGGCTGGCGCCAGCTGCCGAAACCGCAACGACGCTTCACACGGTAAAAGGCATCAACACTCTCAGCTTCAAGCTGAAAGCCTGGAACCATGATACGGCCAACCCGGAAGCGACCTTCGCCCCTCAGGACGGCCGGGAACTTGGCATCGCCTTCACCAGGCTGCTCATCAACTCGGCACAAACGGCAATCCCGCCCACCCCGACGGTTCCCTAGCCTGCGCAAGACGCATCAAAACCCCGGCGAGCAGACCTCATGCCAGCATTCCTGTCATCCTCCGCCCTGCGCGCCTTGCGCGACATCTACCCCGGCGACGCCCTGGTCACCGACCCGGCCGAACTCCTTGTCTACGGCGCGGACGCCAGCCGTGGCCGCGCCCAGCCCTGGGCCGCCGTGCTGCCGGAGCGCCCCGAACAGGTGGTCGAGACCCTGCGCCTGGCCCACCTGGAGCGCATCCCTGTCTACCCGCGCGGACGGGGCACCAACCGCGTGGGCGCGTGCCTGCCTCTGGAAGGCGGCCTCGTCATCGCCACCGCGCGCCTGAACCGCATCCTGGAGATCACCCCCGAAGACTTCGCCTGCACCGTTCAGCCCGGCGTGATCACGGCCGCCCTGCGCGACGCCTGCGCCGCCCGGGGGCTCCTCTACGCCCCGGACCCCGCCAGCGTGGCCTACTCCACCATCGGCGGCAACCTGGCCCAGAACGCCGGAGGCCTGCGCGCCCTCAAGTACGGCACCACCCGCGACTGGGTACTGGGGCTCCACGCCGCCCTGCCCGGAGGCTCCATCCTCCGGACCGGATCGCGCTGCCACAAGGACGTGGCCGGGCTCGATCTCACGCGACTCTTCGTCGGCGCGGAAGGCACCCTGGGCTTCGTGCTCCAGGCCACCCTCAAGCTCATCCCGCTGCCCCAGGCCAGCGCCTCGCTCCTGGCCGTCTTCGCAGCCGAAGACCAGGCCCCCCTGGCCGCAGCCGACGCCCTGGCCTCCGGCGTGCTCCCCGCAGCCCTCGAATACCTCTCCGCCGAGGCCATGGAAGCCCTGGAACACCTGGGCGACGCGCCCTGGCCCGCCGGCGGCCGGTCCGCCCTGCTCTTCAAGGTGGACGGCTCCCCCGAGTCCGCCCGCGCCGACCTGGCCCGGCTGCGAAACGCCCTGGAACGGCACAGCCCCGCATTCCTCGAACAGGGCGACACCCCCGCCCAGGAAGACCGGCTATGGAACCCCAGGCGACAGATCAGCCAGGCCGCCTTCCACTTCGGCCCCAACAAGGCCTCCGACGACATCGCCGTGCCGCGCGGACAAGTGGCCAACGCCGTGGCCCGCATCCGGAACATCGCCCGCAGCCGCGGCCTCGTCCCCGTGGTCTTCGGGCACCTGGGCGACGGCAACCTCCACGTGAGCCTCATGCACGACGCCTCCGAACCGGATCAGGCCCGACACGCCGCCCAGGCAAAACAGGAAGTCCTCGCCTTGACAATCGAACTCGGAGGCACCATCTCCGGCGAACACGGCGTGGGCGTCTCCAAGCTGGACTGGCTCGAACGCATGCGCGGCCCCGAAGCCGTGAGCATCATGCGCCAGGTCAAGGCCGTCTTCGACCCCCACGGCATCATGAACCCCGGCAAGGCGTATTGAACGGGCGTTGGGGCTCCGCCCCAAACCCCGGCAGGGAGCTGCCCTGCACCCGCCAGGGGGGAGCCCCCCCTGGACCCGGCAATTGCTTCGCGGGCTTCACCGGGCAGGTCGTCGGTTCCTGCTCCTGGGTGGTGGAGCCCCTGCGCGGGACCTCGCGCAGGGGCTCCAACACCCAGGAACAGCACTGTTCACAGCAGCGAACACCCGCCGGGAACGCGCTCATAGCAGCGCTTATCCGGGCGGACTGCCATCGCCGCAAGCGGCGATGAACAAGGAATTTCCATCATAAATCCAAAGGGAAAGCTCTTGCTCACAATCCCCTGGCGCGAAGCGCCACGGCCCCCCGCGCGGGGATTCGCGGCTTTGCGCGAATCCCCGCGCGAAAGGCGGCGCAGCCGCAAGGGTCTTGCAGGCAAGACTGCCGTCGCCGGTGAAGCCCGCGAAGCGGAGTGGGAGTGCAGAGGGCGTAGCCCTTTGCCTGCCGGAGGCATATTCTCCGACCGCCCTGCCGCCCGGCCCTGCCGCCCCTCCCGCCGTCCGGCCCCGTGGAGTGCTTTGTGACCGCCCCTGCCCGGTCCTGCGTGATGTGCGGCAAGTGCCTGGACGTGTGCCCATTGTTCGCGGCCACGTCGCGGGAGCAGTTGTCGCCGCGCGCGAAGCATTTGCTGGAGTCTTCGTCTGGCGGCGTGGTGGACGCGGCGTCGGCGCGGCGTCTGGCGGGGATGTGCCTGGGGTGTGGTCGTTGCCGGGGCGCGTGCCCGTTCAAATTGAGCGCGGCTGAGTCGGTTTCTCGGATGAAGGCGACGAGTCCGGGCTTCGAGGGATGGCTGTGGGGCCGCTGGGTGGCGGGGGCCGGGGTGTTGTGGCCGGTGATGGCCACGGTGGCCGGGCTCTTGCCGTCGTACAAGTCGGGCGCGCTGGGCGCGGCGCTGGGCGATTTGCGGGCCATGGGCGGCGGCCCGGGGTTCGAGCCGTGGCTTTGTCCGGTGCGATTCAATGCTTGCGGGAACGATCGCAAGGCCGTAGTTTTCGCGGGCTGCGCCGCCCGGCACGTGTCGCCGGGATGGAGCGCCAAGGCGGCCGCGCTGCTTACGGGGCTGGGGTACGCGGTGTCTGGCGACCCCGGGTTCGCGTGCTGCGGCAAGACGCTCGCCGGAGCGGGCCTTCTGGAGGCGCGCGGCGCGATGATGCGGCGCAACGTGTCCGAGTGGCGCGCGGCCGGACGGCCCCTGGTGGCGGTGTTTTGCGCCACGTGCCTGGAGGCTCTGCGCGGCTACGCCAATGAGGACCTGGGCTGGGAACCCGGCGAGGCCCGGCTGTGGAGCGAAGGGATCGAGCCTTTGGCCCGGCTGGCTTCGCGTGTGGAGTTCGCGGAGACGGGGCAGGTTCCCGGCCGGATCATCCACCATGCGCCCTGCCACGGGGCGGACGGCGAGCGGGAGCTCTTGCGGGCCGCCACGGGCGGCCGGGCGGAGGGAACGGGCCAAGGCCCGTGCTGCGGCTTCGGCGGCGCGCTCAAACTTTCGGCCCCCGGGCTTTCGGCCCAGGTGGCGCGTCAATGCCTCGATTTCTATGGACCCCGGCCCGGTGACCGGATACTGACCGGCTGTTCCGGTTGCGTGTTCCAGCTTCGCTCGCACGCGCCGGAGGGGGTTCTCGCGGGACACTGGCTGGACGCCGTGGATGCGGCGTCCCTGCGCGGTCCCTGGTGAGGAATTTCAAGGAGACGACATGTTCGCAAGCATTCTCAAAATGATCGTGGGTTCCAAGAACGAGCGCTACCTCAAGAGCCTCACGCCCACGGTCGACAAGATCACCTCTCTCGAACCCGCCATGCAGGCCCTGGAGCAGGGCCAGCTGCAGACGCGCATCAGCGAGCTGCGCCAGGAGGCCGCCAACGGGCGCTCCCTGGACGAGATGCTCCCCGAGGTCTTCGCCATGGTGCGCGAGGCCGGGCGGCGCACCATGGACATGCGCCACTTTGACGTGCAGCTCATCGGCGGCATGGTGCTGCACCAGGGCAAGATCGCCGAAATGAAGACCGGCGAAGGCAAGACCCTGGTGGCCACCCTGCCCGCCGTACTCAACGCCCTCTCGGGCAAGGGCGTGCACCTGGTCACGGTGAACGATTACCTGGCCCGGCGCGACGCCGCCTGGATGGGCGCCATCTACAACTACCTGGGCCTGAGCGTGGGCACCATCCTGCACGGGCTCACCGACGAGGAGCGCAAGGAAGCCTACGGGGCCGACATCACATACGGCACCAACAACGAGTTCGGCTTCGACTACCTGCGCGACAACATGAAGTTCTACAAGGAACACCTGGTCCAGCGCGAACACAACTTCGCCATCGTGGACGAGGTGGACTCCATCCTCATCGACGAGGCGCGCACGCCGCTCATCATTTCCGGCCCGGCCGAGGAGTCCACGGCGCAGTACAGCCGCGTGGCGACCTCCATCCCCATGCTCAAGCCCGAGGTGCACTTCACCAAGGACGAGAAGGCCCGCACCGTGCTGCTCACCGACGAGGGCGTGGCACGCTGCGAAGAGATCTTCAAGATTGAGAACCTCTACGACCCGGCCCACATCTCCCTGCAGCATCATGTCCTGCAGGGGCTGCGCGCCCACCACCTCTACGCCCGCGACGTTGACTACATCGTCAAGGACGACCAGGTGATCATCGTGGACGAGTTCACCGGACGCCTCATGCCCGGGCGGCGCTATTCCGACGGCCTGCACCAGTCCCTGGAGGCCAAGGAAGGCGTGAAGGTGGAGAGCGAGAACCAGACGCTGGCCTCCATCACCTTCCAGAACTACTTCCGCATGTACAAGAAGCTCTCGGGCATGACCGGCACCGCCGACACCGAGGCCGTGGAGTTCCGCCAGATCTACGGGCTGGAGGTGGCGGTGATCCCCACCCACAGGCCCATGGTGCGCCTGGACCATCCCGACATCATCTACAAGACCCAGCAGGAGAAGTTCGCGGCCATCGTGAACGACCTGCGCGACCTGCACAAGAAGGGCCAGCCCGTGCTGGTGGGCACCATCTCCATCGAGAAGTCGGAGATGCTCTCCCAGATGCTCAAGAAGGCGGGCGTGCCCCACGACGTGCTCAACGCCAAGCAGCACGAGCGCGAGGCCCAGATCGTGGCCGAAGCGGGCCACAAGGGCCGCGTGACCATCGCCACCAACATGGCCGGGCGCGGCACGGACATCAAGCTGGGCGAGGGCGTAAAGGAACAGGGCGGCCTGTTCATCCTTGGCACGGAGCGCCACGAGTCGCGGCGCATCGACAACCAGCTGCGCGGCCGCTCCGGCCGCCAGGGCGACCCCGGCGCCTCGCGCTTCTACCTGGCCCTGGACGACGACCTCATGCGCCTCTTCGGCTCCGACCGCCTCAAGGGCATCATGGAGAAGCTGGGCATGCAGGAGGGCGAGGCCATCGAGAACCGCATGGTCTCCAAGGCCATCGAGAACGCCCAGAAGCGCGTGGAAGGCCACAACTTCGAGATCCGCAAGCAGCTGCTGGACTTCGACAACGTGATGAACCAGCAGCGCGAGGTGATCTACTCCCGCCGCCGCCACTACATGGAGACCGAGGCCCCCGAAGAGGTGCTCCTGGACTTCGTGGACGAGATGATCGACGACATCTGCGCCCCCCTGGAGATGTCCAAGCAGGGCCCCTCCGAGGAGGACCTGGAGATCGTGGCCGCACGCATGGAGGAGACCTTCAACCTGCGCTGGGACCCCGCCCAGGGCGCGTTCGACAAGGAGACGCTGCGCCAGGCCGTGGTGGAACGCTTCAAGTCGCTCCGGGCCGCCGCGCCGGACCATTACGGGGAAATCCTGCGCTATTTCCTGCTGGAAGCCCTGGACAAGCACTGGAAGGAACACCTGCTGAACATGGACCACCTGCGCGACGGCATCGGCCTGCGCGGCTACGGCCAGAAGGACCCCAAGCAGGAATACAAGCGCGAGGGCTTCGAGCTGTTCCAGGGGCTCCTTGGCATGATCGCGGACACCACGGTGCGCCACCTCTCGCGCCTGCAGATCCGCGCCGAGGTGCGCGAGGAGGAGTTCCAGCACAAGGAGAAGGCGGGCGACCTGCAGTACCAGGGCGCGCAGGACGGCCAGGAGAAGAAGGCCCAGCCCAAGAAGCGCACGGCCCCAAAGGTGGGTCGCAACGACCCCTGCACCTGCGGCAGCGGGAAGAAATACAAGAAGTGCTGCGGGGCCAAGGGCTGAGCAACCGGAGAGACACGCGGCGGCGGCGATGCAGAGGCATGAGCGTCGCCGCCGCTTGACGCCCCCCCCACCCGATGTCAGCCCGTGCCGGAGCGGGTTCAGCATCACCCGCGAGGAGCCGTTCCACCATGGACATCCCGCGCGTCTTCACCATCATCTGGTGGGGATTATCCTGGCCGATCAGGACGGCTTGGACAGGCGCGAAGCCGCCAGGTGACTCACCATGCGACGATGGCTCGAAGCCAATTCCGGCGACGGATTCGCGGGAGCGGCCCCCTCCCCGGACTGACCACGGAACCCGCTCGCCACGCCGCGCGCACGGGTAAATGCCCCTGCAGCGCCCACGGACCATGAGGACGCACCCGGCGTCCTCGCTACGCCGCGCGCTCGCGTGAACGCCTGGGCTGGCGCGTAGTTCGCGCCGGTACAACGCCGATGCATGCTGATGCCGCGCTGATGCGCTGAGGCTCCGCGCCGCCCTCCTCAGACGAAGTTCACATCGGCCACCACGTTGTTCTGCACTACGCCCAGGTTGGCCTGCTCCTGCACGACGTTGTTCTGGTTGACAACGATGTTGTTCACTTCGACAAGCTGATTGTTCTGCTCGACGACAACATTCTCCTGGTTGACGACAACATTGTTGTTTTCCGCGACGATGTTGTTGTTGTTCGCCACGATCAGCTGCTGATCCGCGACGACGTTGTCCTGCTGGGCGACGAGCTGCTGCTGGTCTCCGATCACGTTGTTGTTGTTCGCCAGAAGCTGCTGCTGGTCCACGACGACGTTGTCCTGCTGGGCGACGACCTGCTGCTGGCCCCCCACCACGTTGTTCTGCTGCCCCAGCACCTGCTGCTGGTCCACGATCAGGGCCTGGTCCTGTCCGCCCACCACCACGGCGCGGCGCAGGTGCAGGTATTCCATGGCGGCCCGGATGCCGGAGCGCGCGGGGGTGAAGTCGGTCTTGCGTGGGATGATCACGTCCTGGCGCGGCCCCAGGTTCACGTTGAGCGCCTCGCCCAGCACGGTGACGGCCTTGGCCCCCACCACGGTGGACGACTGCTCCCCCAGGGTGACGGTGTTCCAGACCTGGCAGTTCACGCTGAAGGAGCCGCCCGTGGCCAGGGCGATGCCGTCCTTGGTGGGCAGGCTGCTCCAGTCCCAGTCGGGCGGCGGGGGCGGGTCGTTGGGCGCGCCGATGCGCACCCAGGAGTTCTGCACGGGGCTCTGGATCAGGAAACGCTGGCTTCCGTCCCTGTCTTCCACGTGCAGGAGGTTGCCTCCGGCCGTGGTCAGGCGGCACTGGGTGCTGCTGTCCTGGTTCACCACCATCTTCTGGGCCTGGTTGGCCACGGCCCCGGCGATCACGGGCTTGTCCGGGTTGCCGTTGCGGAAGAGCACCAGCACCTCCGCGCCCTTGTGCAGGGGCAGGTGCAGGCCGTGGCCTTCCCCGGCGTAGGGCGTGATGAGGCGTATCCAGTGGGAGGCCTTGCCGCCTTCGCGGTCCGAGAGGTCCATGGCGAAACGCACCTTGTAGCGGCCCAGCGCGTCCACCTCGGCGTAGTGTCCGTCGCCCTCGCCGTCGATCCAGGCCGTGAGGGGGCCGGAGACCTTGGGCCGGGGCGTGGCGATCTCGGCCCGGAACTGCACGTTGGAGGGGATGGCCGCGAAGTCGTTGCGGTAGGTGGTCTGCTCCGGAACGTCCTGCAGGCCCCGGGTGGAAAGAGCGGACTCCTGGCGGCACTCGTGGACCACCTCCACCACGAGGTACTCGCGGTTGAAGGACTCGTCGTAGTGGTCCAGAAGCCGGAAGGTGCAGCCCGGCCGCAGAAATGGGGCCGTGGTGGAGCCGTGGTAGAGCGCGCGCCGGCAGTTCAGGGACTCGGCGCGGACCTTGGCCATGCGCTCGGCCTCGGTGTTGGTGCGCGGGTCGTCCTCGTGGGCGTACACCTGGACCTGACCGTGCCCGACCACGCCGCGCGTGGCCTGGAGGGTCTTGCAGGTGCGGTAGTTGTAGCCCTGCACGCGCACGCCCCGGGGTGTCTGGCGGAAGCAGCGGCGGAAGGTCCGGGCATGCTCCGGGGACTGCGCGTCCGTCAGGCCCGAGGCCGGGCGGTAGGCCAGATGGGCGTCGTTGCCCAGGGGCATGTGGGACATGAAGGTGTCCGTGATCACCAGCTTCTCGCGGTCGGCCTCCTGCTCGAAGAAACAGTAGACCCCGGCGCGCTCCATGAGTCGGCTGGCGAAGTTCCAGCCGGTCTCGGCGTACTGGCAGATCCATTCGCGCCGGGAGTAGGTGTCGCGCAGGCGGAATTCGAGGTCCAGGCCCTGCTGGAGCCCGGCCTCGCGGAACACGGAGTCCAGCACGCGGGTCAGGTCCGCGTCGAGGAAGATGCGCGTGCCCAGGGTCTGGGTGAGCCACCACGCGCGGGGGACCAGGACGGCTCGGTAGTAGGTGAGCCCGTGGTTGCGCTCCAGTTGGTCGAACTCGCGCACGATGCCGTGCCAGAAGATGTCGCACCCCGAGGGGCGGCGCACGGTGAGCGTGGCCCGTCCGGATTGCACGGCTTCCGGGTCCGGCCCTGGTCCGGACGCGGCCAGGAACGTTTCGAATTCGTAGAGCCCCGCGAGAGACTCCCGGCCGGTGAAACGGGCCACCTGGAAGGTGTCGGCGGACAGGCCGGAAACGGCGAACTCCGAACGGGGGGGAACGGCTTCAGGCATGGCGCGCCTCCCGGATGGCGTTGAACGCTGTCTTTGCGGAGCGCTTCGCCGTCGGGCGCGCTCCTGGAGAGTGCGAACCTACGTGAAGACTGCCGTCGCGGCAACCCGGCCCGCGTTGAAGCCGCTATTCCATGTACATCACCGTTGTCTGGCTGGGGTTGCTCACCACCCCCACGGTGTTGGGGTTGTCGCCGTTCTGCTTGGTGGCGGAGCCCTGGAACACGGCGGCCTCGCCTTCGATGACCACCTTGAGGCTCCCCGAGGTGAAGCGGCACGGCCCCTGGATGCGCCCCGAGGCCACGCCGCCCGCCGTGCCCGGCTCGTCGCCCACGCTCTGGGCGATCTCGGTCTTAAGGGTGACGGCCTTGGCCCCCTTGACGAACACCTTGGAGGCGCAGGTGGAGCCCTTGGCGTTCTGCATCATGGCCATGTTCTGGTAGGGGATGGGCACGGGGTCCGGCGCGGGGGGCGCGGGGGTGAGGCACACGTCGGGGAAGGCTCCGGCCATGCCGGTCTCGTTGGTGGTGGCAAACATCGTGTGCTCCTCAACCCAGGCGGATTTTCCGGCCGTCCACGTCCACGTTGCCGCGCGCTTCGAGGCGCATCTCCCCGGCGTCCAGGCGCAGGGAGTCCTCCGCGTCCAGGCGGTAGCGCCCGGCGCGCACGTCCTCGCACTCGTCCACGCGGCGCAGCACCCGCGTGGCGCGCTCCACCAGGCGGCCCACCACGCGCTCCATGGCCCCGGCGGCGGTGCGGATGCGGGCGAAGGCCTGGGTGAGGCTCTCCCCCGCCAGCGAGAGCGCTCCGGCGCGCACCTCGGCCTTGTCCGCCTCCAGCGTGGCCCGGGGCGCGGACATCTCCAGAAGCTGACCGGCGCGCAGGCCCAGGCGCCCCGCATCAAGGGTCAAAGGCCCCTGCCCGGCGTGCAGCGTCAGGCCCTCCTCCAGGCCCGCGCGGCCCGGGGCCTGGGAGGCGCGCACGAGCACCGAAAGCACGAAGGCCGCGCCCGAGGGTTCGTTCACGGCGAGCACCAGATCGCCGGGTTCGGGCTCCAGCAGGCAGCCCGCCGCGCGCAACGCGGGGAACACCGCGCCGCCCCGGCGCACCAGGAGGCGGCCGTCCAGGGCCCCCGTCACCGTGGCGAGGCTCAGCACGGGCTCCTCGCCGCCGGGGTTCATCTTGGCCAATGCGTTCATGATGGCTCCATGGGGTTCGTGCGCCCGGGCGTCAGGCCGGGGGCGGGGTCCAGTCCTCGGCGGCGGCCAGGGCCGGGTCGGTCGGGCGCGCGCCTTCGGTGGCCGCGCCGTCGAGCACGGCGTCCTGCAAAACCGTGCGGTGGAGATTGGCGAGCGTCAGGTTCGCCCCGGAAAGATCGGCCCGGGTGAGGTCCGCGTGGGAGAGGTCGGCCCGGGAGAGGTCCGCGCCAGCGAGCCGCGCCCCTGGTAGGGACGCCCCGGTCAGGATGGCGTTGGGCAGCAGCGCGCCGTCCAGGTCCGCCCCGGCGAGTCCGGCCCGCTCGAAGCTGGCCATGGCGAAGTCTCCGTGCAGGGTCGCGCCCGGGGCCTGGCCCCCGTCGAAATGCGCGCACCGCGCCTTGGCCCCGAGGAGCGACGCGCCGGAAAGATCGGCCCCGGCCAGGGAGGCCTGGGTGAGGTCGCACCCCTCGAAGACGGCCTCGCGGCAGAGCGCGCCGTCGAGGTAGGCCATGAAGAGATTGCAACCCTCGAAGCGGGCCTGGGAGAGGTCCGCCTTGTCCAGGAAGGTCTTGGCGAAGGAGCACCCGGCGAAGCGCTGACCGGCCAGGGACAGGCCCTCCATCTCCGCGCCGGAGCAGTCGGCGCGACTGAGGACCGCTCCCCGGAGCGTCGCCTGCCGCAGGTCCGCCCCGGAGAGGACGGCCCCGGAGAGGTCCGCGCCGGAGAGGTCCGCCCCGCGCAGGTCCGCCCCGGAGAGCCGCGCACCGCCAAGGCGCGCCCCGGGGAGCCGGGCCATGGCGAGGCGCGCGCCGGAGAGGTCCGCCCCGCGCAGGTCCGCCCCGTCCAGGGAGACGCCCGAGAGATCGGCCCCGGCGAGATCGGCCCCGTCCAGGCGGGCCTGGGCCAGGTCCGCGCCCGCGAGGCGGGATTGCCGCAGGCTTGCCCCCGCGAGGGACGCGCCCCGCAGCGTGGCCGCGCCCAGGTCGCGCCCGGAAAGGTCCAGATCCGCCAGGTCGGCCCCGGTGAGGTCCAGGCGCTCAGTGTCCCGGCCCTGGTCCAGGAGGTCCAGAAGTTCCTGGCGGTTCACGGGGCTTCCCGATGCTGGGCGGTGCGGTGGCGGGTCATGGGGGCCTCGGCGGCTAGAGTTTGATGGAGCGCCATTTTTCCAGGATGGTGCGCCCCAGGTTGCTTCCGGCCAGGTTGGTCTCGTGGAATCGGGCGCGGAAGAAGTCGGCCAGGAAGAAGTTGGAGTCGCCCATGTCGGCCTTGTGCAGGGAAGCCTCGCGCAGGGAGGCTTTGAAGGCGTTGACGGCCACGAGGCGCGCCCCGGAGAGGTCCGCCTCGTCGAGCACGGCGGAGCGCGCCGTGGAGCGCGTGAGGTCGGCGTTCTCCAGGCGCGTGCGGCGAAGGCTCGCTCCGTCCAGCACGGCCCCGGAGAGGCGGGCGTGGGAGAGGTCGCAGTCGGTCCAGGTGGCCCCGGCCAAGCTGGCGCTGGTGAAGTCCGCCTCCTGGAAGGCGGCCCCGCCCGGGGCCTGGCTGCCAGAGAGGTCGGCCCCGGCGAAGCACGCCTTGCGCCCCGAGGCGTTGAGGAAGTCGGCCCCCGGCACGCCCGCCTGCTCGAAGTCGGCCCCGTCCAGGCGGGCGGAGGCGAACCCCGCGCGCTCCATGCGGGCCTTGCGGAACACCGCCCCCGTGGCGTCGGCCCCTGCGAAGCGCGCGCCGGGGGCGAGGCATCCGGCCAGCACGGCCCCAGGCAGGAGGGCCTTGTCCAGGCTGGCCCGGGAGAGGTCGGCCCCGGTGAGGTCGGCCCCGGTGAAGTCCGCGCCCGCGAAGTCCGCCCGGGCGAGGACCGCGCCCGCCAGGGCGGCTCCGGCGGCCTTGGCCCCGTGGGCGAACGCGCCCGTGAAGTCGGCTCGGGAGGCGGCGGCCCCGGAGAGGTCCGCCCCGGGCAGGATGGCCCCGGAGAGATTCGCCCCGGCCAGGTCCGCGCCCTTGAGGCTCACGTTCTCCAGGATGGCCTCGCGCAGGTCGGCCCCGGCCAGGGGCGCGGCGGAAAGGTCCAGGCCGGTGAGGTCCTGGCGCGCCAGGGAGAGCCCCTGCCCCACGCGGCGCAGCACCTCCAGGCGCGTGAGGCCGGAGGACGGCGGAGGCGGAGGCGCGGTGGCGGCGGCCGGGGGTTCGGGGGCCGCGCCCGTCGGAGGCGGAGGCGGGGAGGCCGCGTCCTCGGCGAGGGCGGCGCGCAATTGTTTGAGCCCCTCGGCGAGACGCGCGTCGCGCACGTCCAGGGCGTCCAGGGCGGCCAGGAGCTTGCGCGGATCGGGCGGCGCGGCGGGGTCCACGGGGCGGACGGGAATGCCCTGGGCCGCCAGGGTCCGCTGAAGCTCCTCGCCGGTGGTCTTGAGGAGATCCCCGGCCTTGGCCATGGCCTCTTCGGGGTTCGGGCCGCCCAGGCCGAAGGGGTCCGGGGGCGGCGGAGGGGCCGTGGGGATGCTGATGCCCTGCTTGGCCAGGATGCCCCGCACCTTTTCGAGCATGGCCTCCATCTCGGGGTCCGGGATGGGCGGAGGGGGAGGCGTCTCGGCCTGGGGGGCGGAAACGGAGGCCGGGGCCGCCACGGGTGCGGGCGTTGGCGCGGAGGCCGGAGCCGCCTGGGAGGGAGGGGGCGGCGGCGCTCCGGGAGCCTGGGACTCCGGCTCCAGGGGTGCGCCGCCCAGCACGTCGAGGTAGTGCTGGCGGGGCTTGGGGGGCGCGTCCTGGTGCTCCAGCTCGGCGCAGACGTGGGTGACGTCGCGCGCGCCTTGGCTGGACACCAGGAACATGGAACGCCAGACGCAAAGCATGAGCTTGCGCTCGGGCAGGAGCCAGACCGTGTCCCAGTGGGGCTCCAGCTCGTTGTAGCCGATGCGGTCCCAGATCGCCCGGCGCATGTAGGCCCTGGCGCGCAGCCTGGGCAGGCGGGTGCGCAGCACGGGCTCGCGCGGGTGCATGTTGTGGATTTCCACGTCCTCGCCGCCTTTGAAGTACCCCTCGATCCACTGATCCGGGCAGGCGGTGTTGATGAGGTCCAGGTCGTAGTCCGGCGCGATGTAGGGCCAGTGTTCCGCGAACCATTTCTCGCCGTAGGCGCCAAGGCCCCTGCCGCGCCAGAAGCGCAGGCTGCCCAGCAGGCCGAGTCCGGCGGGTTCTGGACGGTCGCCGGGGTTGGTGATCAGGGCGCAGGGGTCTTCCTGGTTAGGGAGGGGACGCAGGGTTTCGCCTGTTGGCAGGGTCATGGGGACCGCGCCCTTGCCCAGGCGGTTGCGGTTGTAGCCTTTGCCGCCGAAGGCGCGCTCCCAGCCCAGGGGCATGGAGGTGAAGGGCTCGGGGTCGGTGGCTTGGGTCATGGCGCCCTCGCCAACCCAGTAGCGGTCCCCGAAGACGGTCAGGCGCTTGGAGAGGCCGCCCACGCGCACGCACACCTCGCAGCCCCGGACCGGCGCGCCGCCCGGCGCGTGGCAGCTGCCGTGCACGATGAACTCCCCGCGCGACTTCAGGTAGCCCTCGTCGAACACGTGGGGGCCGCAGGCCTCCTTGAGGGCGGCCCACAGGACGTCCTCGCCCAGGGGCTCGTCGGGGCGGTCGAAGGAGAAAGCCCCCAACAGATTGACGAACAGCAGGTTGTCCTTGTTGAAGACCGTGCAGCGATGCGTGAGGGAGAGCTTCTCCGGCTTGATCTTTTTCACCGACTGGACTCCGCGTCCGCGACATGGGCGGCCGCCGTTGGCGCGCTATTTGTTCGGGTTCTTGAACATGTTGAAGAACGGATCGTCGTCGAGCTCGTTGTCCCTGCCGGATATCCTGTGTCCGGAACTCACGTTGCCGTCCACGTCGGCCTTGCCGCCCACCTTGAGGTCGCCCTTCACGTTCGCGCTGCCCGAGGTGGACTTGCCGCCCACGTTGAGGTCGTCCTTCACGTCCGCGCTCTTCGTGGTGGTCTTGCCGCCCACGGAGAGGTCGTTCTTCACGGACGCGCTGTCCGCGGCGACCGACTGGGCGCTCATGCTGCCGGTGATGTTCACGTTGCCGTTCACGCTCAGGTCGCCGGTCTTGGTGGCCTTGAGCGTGGTGGCCCCGTCCACGGTGAGGTCGCCCGTGATGGAGGCCCCTCCCGCCCCGCCCAGATAGACCTTGCCGCCCTGGACCTTCACCAGCCCGCCCATGATGTCCACCTTGCCGGTGGCGTTCAGCAGGACATCGCTGGCGTTGATGTTCACGCCCGTGGTCTTGGCCTGGGCGGAGGCCAGGGCCACGAGGTTTTTCTGCACCTCCACGGTGGCGGAGCCGTCCGGGGCCTGGAGGAGCACCTTGTGCTTGTCCAACTGCACCGTGGACTTCTCCTGGCCCTCGATGGCCTGGAGGGTGACCACCGGAGCGCCCTGGGCGGTGGCGTCCATCTTCAGCTGGCCCGCGTCGGGGATGAGCAGGGAGACGAGGTTGGCGTTGCTCATCACGAGCATGGAGGGTTCCGGACCGCCGGTGGAGGGCTCCATGTTCACCAGCCGGATGCCCGCCGCGTCCTGTCGGAATTGCAGGAAAGACTCCACGGTCTGCTTCGCCGCGTTCTGTCCCACGGCCTTGAGGGTGATGGGCGTGGGCAGGGGGGAGACGTTGCTCAGGGAGAGCGCGCCCAGGTTGAAGCGGTTCACCTCCACCTCGAAGCCGTCCTTGTTCATGGCCACTTCGGTGACGGCCTTGCAGAGGCTGCCGGTCTGGATGGCGTTGAGCTGCTGCTGGATCTTGTAGCCGCAGTAGCCCGCGATGATGCCCACCACCCCCGTGAGCCCCGTGAAGGTGATGCCCAGGCCCTCGTCGATGGCGGAGTCGCCCTGGTCGTGCCAGCAGCCGTCCTTGGTCCAGGTTTCGGAGGCGGCGGTGCCAAGCACGGCCGCCACGGCCGTGAGGCCCGCGGCCGCGGTGTACCAGTTGCGCATGGAGGTGAGCGCGGCCACGTAGGCCTCCGAGAGCCCGGCCTGGATCTCGATGCCCGTGGTGCCCTGGATCTCCTTGGTGTCGAAGATCGACTTGGACTCGCTGCCCATCTCCAGCCCGTTGCCCACCACCATGCCGAAGTGGTTGCCCATCACCAGCTCGGACTTCCATCCGCCCATGATCTCCAGGGCCATGCCCGCCGTGATCTCGGCCTTCACGCCCGCCGTGCCCTCGATGGACGTGCCGCCCACGAGCTTGTTCTCGTCGCCCAGCACCAGGGTCTGGCTCTCGCCCTTGGTCTTGAACTCCATGCTGCCCCCGCCGCCGGGCTTGGTGGAGCCCAGGGCGATGCTCGTCTCGTGGAAGGGCGAATAGAGGCCGATGAACTCCTGGCCCTGGAGGTCGCCCATGACGATCTGGTTGTTGGCGGCGGACTTGATGGCGTTGATGGCGTTGGTGTTGGAGCGCACGTGGTTGAGGTTCTGGCCGTTGTGCACGGCGGAGGTGATCACGGGCCGGTCCGGGTCGCCGTCGATGAAGGAGAGCAGCACCTCGGTGCCCTTGAGCAGGGGGAAGTGCAGGCCGTACCTGGGTCCGGCGTAGGGCTCGGCCAGGCGCAGCCAGCAGGAGGCCTGGCCTTCGGGGCGTCCGGCCAGGTCGAAAGGCAGGCGCACCTTGTAGCGCCCCAGGTCGTCGATCATGGCGTACTGGCCCTCGCCCTCGGCGTCCACCTTGGCGTGGAACTGGCCGGCGATGCGCGGGCGGGGCGTGGAGCGCGCCGGGCGGAACTGCCGCCGGGACGCCATGGAATGGAAGGTGTTGCGGTAGTAGTTTTCCTGGTCCGAGGCGGTGGCGGCGTGCTCCAGGCCTGCGGTGAGAGGGGTCTTGTCGCGGCCCTTGTGCTCCACGCCGGTGACGAGCATCTGGATGTTGCAGGCCTCCAGGGGGTGGCCCGCCAGGGTGACCAGGCCGCCCGCGCGCAGGAGCATGGCCGTGCTCGCGCCCGCGAAGACCTCCTGCCCGGCCAGCAGCTCCTCGGCGCGGATGCGCGCCAGGCGCGCGCCCTCGTCCTGGGTGAGGAAGTGGTCGCCGTAGTGGTAGTGCACTCCCACGCCGTCCGGGGCCACGGGGGCCTCGGCCAGGAGTTCCAGGTCCGGGCGCAGGTAGTTGTAGTCTTTGAGCACCACGACGGCGGGCACGATCCTGTGGTCGAGCACCAGCTGGTGCACGGCGCTCTCGCGCTGGGGGTCGTCCATGCCCGAGGGCGGCAGGTAGAGGCAGGGCGTTGCCGAGAGGGGGGTGTGGCTCATGAGCGAATCGGTGACCACAAGCACCTCGCCCGCCTCCTGCTCCTCGAAAGCGTAGTAGATGCCCTGGTGCTCCATGAGGCGCGAGACGAAGTCCAGGCAGGACTCGTTGTACTGGCACACGAATTCCAGGGGGGGATAATCGGCCGACAGGCGCAGGTCGAAGGCCGTGAACCGGCACTGGCCGAACACCGTGGAGAGGATCTGCGGCAGGCTCTGGTCCAGGAAGATCTGATTCTGCCGGGTGTACGTCAGGAGCTTGAAGCCGGGCGAAAGCACGGCCCGGAAGAAGCTCACGTCGCCCCGGCTCTGGATGTACTGGTAGGCGAAGACCACCCCGGAGTAGGCGTTCGAGGTGGTTTCGCCGTTGATGCGCAGGGTGGCCTTGCGCCGCACCACCTCGGCCGGGGACGGCCCCTGGCCCTGGCAGATCAGCGTGATCGTGAAGGCGTAGGGCGTTGAGAGGGCGTCCTGCCCCTGGAACTCCACCACCTGGAAGCGCCCGGCCGGCTGGCCCTCCACGTCGAACTCGAAACGGGCGTATCGGCTCTGCGCCATGTCCGGCCTCCTGCAAGGGTGGTGCGCGTCTGGGGGCCGGACGCGCGGCCCGTGTCCTCCATCATTGGCGGAGAATCCCTTTTCGGCCAGCCGCTGTCAAGCGGGCAGCGGCTGGGGGCGGGCCAGGTCAGCGCCTGGGGAAGGCCCCGGGGTAGCCCAGTTCGGCCAGCCTGCGGCGCAGGGCCTCGGGGCTGCCGGAGGAGCGCGCCAGCACGCGGTAGACGTCGCGTCCGTTCACCTGGGCCTGTTCGAAGCTGGTTTCCACGCCCTGGCTCGCCAGGCGGTCGGCCACGGCCTCGGCCTGCACCAGGGTGGGCAGCGCGGCCACCTGGAACACCACCTCGCCGTCGGCCCCGTGGAGCTCGGGCGGGTAGACAGGCGGCTGCGCCGGAGCGGGAGCGGGAGCAGGGGTTGGAACCTGGGCCGGAACCGGCGGCTGCGCCCCCTGCGGGGCGGGCTTCCTGGCCTCCTGCGCCGGGGCGGCGGCGGAAGCTGCGATCTGGCTCAGGGGCTGGCGCGCGCCCAGGGCAGGGTCCGTCGGAGAGACCGCGGAAGGGACCGAGGGCGGTCCGGAAATCATGCCCGGCAGGGGCACGAAGGCGTACATGAGCTCGAAGCCCATCACCCCCGCGCCGTCGGGTCGCACGGCCTCGCCCTCGGAGGCCCCGCACTTGAGCAGCGCCAGGAACATCCCCTCCTTGCGCGCCCGCACGATCATTTCGCGCAGCACCTTCACGAGCTTGCTCCGGCACGCGCCGTCGTCCTGGCCGGTGGCCGAGAAGCCCTCGCGGCAGACGTAGGCCGTGTAGACCTTGTCCTTGGGGATGGTCACCTCCTTGCGGGGCACCATGGCGTAGCGGATGGAATAGGCGAAGTCCGGGCAGCGGCCGGGGTCGCGGCAGGGGTTGTCCCAGCCCGCTCCGGCCTTCTCCAGGTTGTCGGAGAAGTCGGCCAGCAGGGCCAGGTTGCCCGGCCCGGCCTTCTCGGGCAGCAGGGCCAGCACGTCGGCGGCCAGACGCGCGCACCCGGCCGGACGCCCGGCGGGCGGGGACTTGCGCAGGTCGCAAATGTCGCGCAGCTGCCAGTCCTGGGCCAGTGCCCGGGGCTGGAACGCCAGGGCTGCGAAACAGAGCGTCAGCAGGGCGGTGAGCGTCTTCATGCGCGGACTCCTTGGCGCATCCCTTACCCCCCTTCCCCGCCTCCCACAAGCGCACGCCCAGGCCGCGCGGCCCCGAGGCCGCCTCGCAGGGGATCACGCCGGGCTTGCCGCCGCCGGATTCGCCGGGCATGATGCCCCCATGGCGCAACTTCTGGAACTTTCCATCGAACGTCCGGCCTTCGGCGGCGCGGGCCTGGCCCGCCTGGAGGGCCGCGTGGCCTTCGTGGAGGGCGGGCTTCCCGGTTCGCGGGTGCTGGCCCGCGTGGTCAAGGACGATCCCCGCTGCCTCCGTGCCGTGGCCGAACAGGTGCTTGAGCCCTCGCCCCACGCCGTGGAGCCCTTCTGCCCCCATTACGGCCCCTGCGGCGGCTGCTCCTGGCAGGACGCGGCCTACGAGGCCCAGCTGGACTGGAAGCGCCAGATCGTGGCCGAACAGCTGGAACGCCTGGCCGGGCTCACCCCCCCCGTGGACGAGACCGTGCCCTCGCCGCTCACGCGGGGCTACCGCAACAAGATGGAGTTCGCCTTCGGCCCCGGCCCCACGTTGGGCCTGCGCGGCCGCTTCGACCCCTCGCGCATCGTGGAGGTCTGCGCGTGCGGGCTCATGCCGGCGCCCGCCATGGCCCTGGTGGCGGCCGTGCGCGCCATGGCCGCCAAGACCCAGCTGCCGCCCTACTTCGGGCGCACGGGCACGGGGACTTGGCGGCATCTGGTGTTGCGCGCGAGCGAAACCACGGGGCGCTGGCTGGCCCAGATCATCGTGGGCCCCAAAGCGCCCTTCAAGCGGCTGCGCCCCCTCTGCGAGGCCCTCATGCGCGACTGCCCGGACCTGGACGGGCTGGTGCTGGGCGTGCGCGCCGACCGGGCCGACATCGCCCAGGCCGAGCACCGGGCCTTCACCCTGGGCAACGACTTCCTTGAGGAGTCCCTGGACGGCTTAGCCCTGCGCGTGGGCATCGATTCCTTCTTCCAGACCAACACCCGTGCCGCCGCCCTGCTCTACGCCCGGGCCGCCGAGGCCGCCGCCCTCGCGCCCGGCGAGACCGCCTGGGACCTCTGCTGCGGCGCGGGGGGCCTGAGCCTCTTCCTGGCGCGCACGGCCGGGCGCGTGACGGGCTTCGAGATCTCCCAGGCCGCCGTTGAGGACGCCCAGGCCAACGCAGCCGCCAACGGCCTGACCAACTGCTTCTTCCAGGCCGGGGACGTGAAGCTCGTGCTGGCTCGGCGCAAGGACATCCCCCACGCGGCCGTGCTGGACCCGCCCCGCGCGGGGCTGGACCCCAAGGCCCTCCAGGCCCTGGCCCAGGCCAGGCCGCCCCGGGTGGTCTACGTCTCCTGCAACCCCTCCACCCTGGCCCGGGACCTGGGCCGCCTGGCCCCGGCCTACCGCGTGGAGCGCGTGACCCCCGTGGACCTCTTCCCGCACACCCCGCACATCGAGTGCGTGGCGCGCCTCACGCGCGCGGACTGATCAGTCCGCGCCCAGGGCGTCGTCCGCGTCCTCGCAGCCCAGGCACTCGTCGTCGTCGAGCTCCACGCCGCCTTGCCAGGGGGGATTGGCCTTGCCCGACAGCACCTCCACGTCCAAACGCACCACCTCGGTGCGCTTGAGCATCTCGGGGGGATAGGGGCCCGTGGGGCCTTCGTAATGGCCCATGATCACGTCCAGGGCCGCCGCCTTCTCCTCGGGGTCCGTGAGGATGGTGGCCCGGCCCGAGCCGCACACCGACTTGTAGTGCGCCGAGTAGGCGCAGGCCTTGATCTGGCGGGCAAGCTCGCATTCCACCACGGCCGAGAAGCTCACGCGGTCGCAGGCGCGCAAGGCCCGCGCCTTGCGGCCCTCGGCCGCGCCGTGGAAATAGAGGGCCCGGTCCCGGTAGCCGAAGCTCACGGGGACGCTGTAGGTCTCCTCCCCGTCGCGCAGGGCGAGATGCACGTATTCGGCCCGCTGCAAAAGGGCCTCCACAACTATGGGATCGAGAACTTCACGATCGCTCTTGCGCATGCTGGCTCCTGGCCGGGCGCGCCTGCGTGGGGCGGCCTGCCGCTTCGGTTCGTGCCGTTGGGGGGAGGCCCGCCGGGAAGCATCACTTCCTGGCGGAGGTCACGGGAAAGTCGAAGTAGGTGTCGGGGAAGGGCTCCTTGCGCAGGGTGAAGTGCCACCACTCCTGCTCGTAGGGGGAGAAGCCGTTGTTCTCCATCAGCCTGCGCAGGAGCATCCTGTTGCTCTGGGCCACGAAGGGGATATCCGGGGTGAGCGAATGCGACAGCACGTCCATGCAGTCGAAGCCCGTGCCCATGTCCAGGGAGTTGTCGCGGAAGCGCTCCGGGTAGGGGGCGTTGCAGGGCATGAGCCGCTGCCCCGCCGTGTAGGCCTCGCCCTCGCGGGGCGGCCAGGGGATGATGGTCAGGTCCACGGTGGAGCCGCGCGAATGGCCGCTTTTCTTGGCCACGTAGCCCAGGTCGAAGAAGTCCTTCTTGTCCACCCGGGGGTAGAATTCGTCCTTGGTGATCTGATCTTCCGGGACCTGGCTCCAGCTCACGAAGTCGTTCACGGCGCGCTGGGGGCGGTAGCAGTCGTAGACCTTCACGCCCAGGCCCGAGGCGCGCAGCTCCTCGTGCACGGCGATCAGGGCCTTGGCCGCGTCGATGGTCAGGATGCACTCGGGGTCTTCATAGCCTTTCACGGGGCGGCCCAGGAAGTTGTGCCAGCCGTGGTAGCGCATCTCCTGGACGATGTCCGGGGCCAGGTCGCGCAGGCGCAAGAAGCGCGGGGGGAGCTGGTCGGCGGCCAGGGCCTGCCAGGCGTTGAGGACGAGCACTGCGATCGCGAGCGTGCGGAGCATCAGGCGCATGGTCACCTCCCACTGTGCAGGCATTTCCAGGGGGATAGCGCCATCGGCCTGCGCTGTCCATGCCCCCGGCCCCTAGCCGAAGGGGTTCTCGGGTTCCTTTCGGGGTTCGGCGCGCAGGAAGCCGCCTGCCTGGCGGCGCGAGAGGGCCGCGGGCGCGCTGGCCAGCCCGCAGAAACCCGGAGCCTCGGCCCCCTCCTCCTCGCCGCACCAGCGCCACATCATGCACTGCGCGCCCTGGCAGAAGCGCATCTTGCCTTCGGGCGTGGTCAGAAGCGGGCAGAAGCGGAATTTTGCGTCTTTCTCGGTGGTGGTCATATCTCTCCTCCTTCAGCAGCCTTGATCACGAGCAGCGTCACGTCGTCCTCGGCCGGGGCTTCGCCCCGGAAAGCCGCCAGATCGGCCAGCAGGCCGTCGCGGATCCCGGCGGCCGGGGCCTCGCGGCGCAGGCGGATCGCCTCGCGCACGCGCTCCTTGCCGAACATTTCCCCATCCGGCGAGCAGGTCTCCCAGATGCCGTCGGACCCCACCAGGAGGATGTCGCCCGCCTCGGGCCAGGGGCGCTCGCACTCCGGCCAGAGGCGTTCGCCCACCACGCCCAGGGGAATGCCGGGGCCGCCCAGGTCCTCGAAGGCGTCCTGGCGGCGGCGGTAGAGGATGGCCGGGTCGTGCCCGGCGCGCACCCAGCGCAGACGGCGGGCCTTGGCGTCCAGTTCCAGGTAGAAGAGCGTGAGGAAGCGCCCGGAGCCGTCGGTGTCGGCGAACAGCAGGGTGTTCACGTCCCGCACCACCCGGGCCGGGCCGCCGGGCTGGAGGGCGCGCTGGCGCAGGAAGGCCCGGGCCGTGGCCATGAGCAGGGCCGCGTCCACGCCGTGGCCGGACACGTCGCCCAGCAGGGCCGCGGCCGTGCCGGGGCGGCCGTGGGCGTCGGGGAGCACGTCGTAGAAGTCGCCGCCGGCCTCGTTGCAGGCCGTGCTGGAGCCGGCCAGGTCCAGGCCCGGCAGGTCGGGCAGACGCTCGGGGATGAAGCGGTCGTGCACCTCGCGGGCCAGTGCCATGGCGTCGCGCAGGCGGGTGTTCTCCTTGAGTTCGGGGATCATGCGGTTGAAGGCGTGGCCCAGGGCCTCGATCTCTCCGCCGCCCGAGGGCTCCACGCGGGCCTCGAAGTCGCCCCGGCCCAGGCGTTTGGCCGCGCGCGCCAGGTCCACCAGGGGGCGCGAGACCGAACGCGCCGCCAGCCAGGAGGCCGCCGTGGCCAGCAAAAGCAGACCCAGGGCCACGAAGAAGGTCTCCCGGAACTGGTTCTCGATGCGCGTCTCGATGTATTCGCCCGCCTGGCGCGCCTCGGCGGCCACGTCGCGCTTGGGCGCGGTCATCACCAGGGCGTAGCCCTCGGTGCGCAGGGGGGCGTAGGCCCAGATCACGTCGCGGGTGTCCAGCTCCGCCTGGCGCACGCCGCTTTTCCCCGCGCGCAGGTCGGCCAGCACGGCCGCGAGTTCGGCGGGGTCGTCCATGGAGAGCCAGCGCGGGGCCGCAAGGCCCAGCATGCCCATGCGCCGCCCCATGCCGTGGCCTGCTTCGGGAGGGCCGTGCTCCAGGGCGTCGGCCTCGCCGATCACCCGCAGCCCCCTGGCCTCGGACTCGGGATGGGCGATGTTCACCAGGAAGCTCTTCACGCTCCCGGACACGGCCTGGGCGTGGCTGCGCGCCGTCTCGCCCACGGAGAGCGGCGCGGTGAGCGCCGTGACCCCCACCGCCCGGCCCGAGGCGTCGCGCACGGGCACGGCCACCGTGAGCCCCACACGACGGCTGGAAGGGTCGATCACCGGAGCGAACCAGACGAGGCGGCCGCGCTCCCAGGCCAGACGGTACCAGGCGGCCTTGCGCCCGTCGAAGCCCCGGGGCGGCCGTTGCGCCCCCTCGGGCACATCGACGCGCCCGTCCTCGAACACGGTGACCTGCCCGTGGATCAGGCTCTCGTGCCCGCCCAGGGCCTGGCCGTAGGCGTCCTCCAGACCTTCGCCCCGAGCCAGGGCCAGCTCCACGCCCAGGGCCTGGAGCCGAAGGGTCTGCTCCAGGAGCTGGGCTTCGCGCCGCCACATCTCGGCGTGGTCCTCCACCATGAGCAGCAGCGCGGCCTTGGCCTTGGTCACCAGGGTATGCTGGGAGCGGCGCACCAGGTCGTCGGTGAGTTCCAGGCGGGCGCGCTGGGCGTTCAGGCGCAGAAGCACCACGGGCGCCACGGAGAGAAGAAGCAGCAGGATGAACAGCCGGGCGCGGACGCTCACGGCTCCATCTCCAGGTATTCCCGCAGGATCACCTTCAGGCCGAATCCGGGGAAGTTCACCCGGCATTTGCCGCCGTCCAGCACGGCCACAACCTTGCCCCGGCCGAAGATGCGGTGGCTGCAGTAGCTCATGGCGCCCGTGCCGCACGCGTCCGAGGCGCTGGCGAAGGGCGAGCCCCCCGGCTCGGCGCGCGGATCGTCGGGGTCGGCCGCGAGGGGCTGGCGCGCGGCGACGCCCCGCGAGGCAAACCGCGAGCCGCCCGAGGAAGGCGCGTCCCAGGAGGGCCTGGGCTCGGCTGCCGCCTGGGCCTGGAGGGCGGGCGTGAGGCCGCCGGAAAACGTCTCGCGCAGCTCGGTGAAGCACTCGCGGGGCAGCTCGCGCACGAAGAGGCTGGGCATGGCGGGCTGCGAGCCCCCGCCCGCGCGGTTGTAGACCGTGCCGGGCACGTAGAGGGTGAGCGAATCCTTGGCGCGGGTGCAGGCCACGTAGAGCAGGCGGCGCTCCTCCTCCAGGTCTTCCGGCCGGGCCAGGGCGTGGCGCGAGGGGAAGCGCTCGTCCACCAGGTCCAGGATGAGCACGGCGGGCCACTCCAGGCCCTTGGCCGAGTGCACGGTGGAGAGCACCACGGCGTCCTCGCGCACGCCTTTGCGCTCCTCCTCGGGGTTCTCCAGGGCCAGGTCGGCCAGGAAGGCTTCCAGGTGGGCGTAGGATGCCGCGATCTGGGAGAGCTGTTCGAGCCCGGCCAGGCGGCGGGGATAGTCCTCGGGATGGAGCCTGGTGAGCGTGGGCGTGTAGAAGACCACGGCCCGCTCCAGGAGCGAGGCCGGGCCGCCGGGATCGGCGCGCAGCTCCTCCAGGAAGGAGAACAGGGCGTCGAGCCCCGGGTTCTTGCGGCGTTGGGCGTCCAGGGCCTGGAAGTCGCCCTCGCGCGCGGACGCGGCGATCTTGAGTGCCGTCTTCTCGCCCACCTTGTCCACCAGCACGAGCACGCGCTTCCAGGCCACCACGTCGCGGGGGTTGTGCACCACGCGCAGGAAGGCCACGGCGTCCTTCACGTGGGCCGCCTCCGAGAAGCGCAGGCCCCCGTACTTCTGGAAGGGGACGCCCTCCTTGTTCAGGGCCAGCTCCAGCGCGTAGGACTGGTACCCCGCCCGGAAGAGCACGGCGATCTCGCAGGGCAGGTGCTCGCGCCGGAGTTCCCGGATGCGGCGCACGGCCAGCTGGGCCTGGGTCTGGTCGGAATAGGCCTTGACCACCTCGGGCTTGGGGCCGGCCAGGCGTTCGGAGAAGAGGTTCTTGTCGAAGCGGTCCTTGGCCTGGCGCAACACGGCGTTGGTGAGGTCCAGGATGGGCTGGGTGGAGCGGTAGTTCTGCTCCAGGCGCACCACGCGCGTGCCGGGGTAGATGCGCGGGAAGGAGAGGATGTTCTCCACGTTGGCCCCCCGGAAGGCGTAGATGGACTGGGCGTCGTCGCCCACGGCCATCACGTTGCCGCGCTCCCCGGCCAGGAGCTTCACGAGGCGGGCCTGCACGAGGTTGGTGTCCTGGTATTCGTCCACCATGAGGTAGCGGTGGCGCTCGCGCAGGCGCTCCAGGAGGGCGGCGTCGCGGGTGAGGGCCTGCTCCAGGGTGAAGAGCATGTCGTCGTAGTCCAGCAGCCCGTGGCCCCGCTTGTAGCGCTCGAAGCCGCGGGCGATCTCCTCCAGGGCGGCGGCGTGGGGCAGGAGCTGGTAGGACTCGCGCGAGAGGATCTCCGGGATGGGCAGCTCCTTGTTGCGGCTCTTGCTGATGAGCTCCAGGACGAAGCCCTTCTTGGGGAAGCTCTTGTCGCCCTTGCCCGCGCCCAGCTCCGCGATCACGTGGCTCAGGGCCTCCTCGGCGTCGCCCCGGTCCATGATGGTCAGGCTTCCGGCATGGCCCGAGGCCTCGGGGTTGCGGCGCAGGGTGGCGAAGGAGAAGGCGTGGAACGTTCCGCCCTGCACGCCGCCCAGGGCCATGCCCAGCAGGCGCTCGGCCCGGGCGAGCATCTCGGCGGCGGCCTTGCGGGTGAAGGTGAGCAGAAGGATCGACGAGGGCTCCACGCCCTGGCTCACCAGCCGGGCCAGGCGGTAGACCAGGGTGCGCGTCTTGCCTGAGCCCGCCCCGGCGATGACCAGCACGGGGCCTTCGGTGGCGGTGACGGCCTCCAGCTGGGCGGGATTGAGCCGTGCGGCGAAGTCGATGGGCATGGGTCAGGGCTCCAGGCCGAAGTGGGCGAAAAGCTGGCGTCCGGCCTCGCTCACGCGCCCCGGAGCGCTGGCGGCCGAATCGAAGAAGAAGGCGTCCCCGGCGGTGTGGCAGCCCGCGCGGCCGTAAAAGCCGGAAAGCTCCGTGCGGTCGAACTTCCCCGTGAGCGAGAAGCCGGGATTGGGCTCGCAGACCAGGTCCGGGGCCTTGAACGCCAGGGGGCCGGAGTAGATGGCGCGGGGATCGTGCACGGCGGCCATGACCCTTTCCCCGTCCACGGTGAGCTCCTCCAGCCCGGCCTTGATCTCGGCGCGCAGCTTGTCGGCCACGTACTGGTGGAACACGCCCCGGGCGAAGCGCTCCTTGCAGTTGATGTAGACACGCCCCGGGTCCAGGGCGAAGGCGGCGGTCTGGTGCGGGGCGATGACGGAGCTGTCGTATTCGCCCGCGCCCTTTTCGCGCAGGGAGAGCAGGCCCTTCTGCATGAGCCAGACGTTCAGGTCCACCTCGGCCTTGCAGGCGGTGAAGCCGTGATCGGCCAGGACCACCAGGCGTTTTGGCTCCGGCAGGGCGTCGTAGCGGTCCAGGAACAGGCCGATCACGCGGTCCCACTCGGCCATGAACTCCATGAAGGGCCCGTGCAGGGCGTGCAGGGGTTCGGCCACGGCGGGATAGAAGAAATGGAAGATGCGGTCGGTCTCCGTGAGCACGAGCATGAAGAGGTCCCAGGCGAGGTCGGGCCAGAAGAGGTCCAGGGCCTTGGCGCGGGAGCGCAGCGTGGCCCGGGCCTGGGCCAAAAGGTAGTCGGGGTCGGAGGCGCCGCGCGTGGTGTCGGCTTCGAGCACGTAGCCCTCCCCGGCCAGGATGGAGGCCAGGAAGGGGGGATGAACGGCCTTTTGAAGATCGTGCGCCACGAATCCGGCCACGAGCATGCCCGGGATGGGCCGGGCGGGGTAGGCCCCGGGGAGGTTGATCACCTTGGAGGTGAGCCCCTTCTCGCCCATGCGCTCGAAGAGCGTGGGCGCGGCGATGGCGGAGGAGTCTGTAAGCGAGAGGGCGTAGGCGGCGGGGTCGATGCGCGAGAAGCCGAAGACGCCGTGACCGCCGGGGTCCCGGCCGGTGACGAGGCTGGCCCAGTTGACGGGCGAGAGCTCGGGCAATTCGGCGCGCAGCGCGCGGGCGTTGGGCGAGAGCGCCACACGGGCAAGGTTGGGGAGCTTCCCGGCGCGGCAGAGTTCCCGCGCGAGGCTGAAGGGCAGGCCGTCGAGCCCCAGGATGACCAGGCGGTTGCGATGGTGTTGCATGGCGCGGTCATACCAGCAGGCGCGCCCGGGGCCAAGGGGCGCGATTGACGTACGGGCGGCCCGGAAGCTAGGAAGGCGGACCCCTCGTGCCCGAGTGGTGGAATTGGTAGACGCCAGGGACTTAAAATCCCTTGATCCGAAAGGGTCGTGCCGGTTCGAGTCCGGCCTCGGGCACCAGACAATTTCAACGTGTCGGGCCTGCCACCCCATGATGCGACACGGAGCGTAATCAGCAAGGACGCTCTGCACCGTCTGTCCCCCAATCCCGAAATGCGCCCGGGTGAAACCGGCCCCCGCCCGTTTCTTGAGGGTGGGACACCGGTGCGCGCGGCGCAGGGCATCCCGCCGGGCCAAGGCCGATGCGGCCTCTTGCCCCTCGCGCCTGTTCCCGCGTAGACGCCCCTCCCTCTCGGGCCGTGAGGCCTGCGGCTCTGAACATCACGAACGTCCGACAGCAATTTGTTCATTCGGGCCATGCCCTTCCGCGCATCCGACGCTGACGGCGCACCCGCCAGTCCCTCCCGCCGGACGCTCGCCGCAACGTCCGGAACGCGTCGGCTCGTTCTGCCGCTCCCTGCGCGCCACACGTCGCCGCCGCGCTGCGGGGCCTGCGTCCCCGCGCCGGGTCCGGGCCGCATCCGCGCGGAGTCCCGGCGGCGCGCCTTGCACGGAACGCCCGCGCGGGAATTTCCGCTTTCGCGACGCCGCGCGCTTTGCCCCGGCATCGCCATCCGCTCGTCAAGTTGCTGGCTTACAGGTCTTCGCTGGTGTACTAACCGCATGTTGTGCGCGGCAGAGGTTTCTTCGACGGGCGGCCCCGGGTTCTAATCGCTTGAACTTTTGTGACGATCCGGCTAACTTTGTACGAATCTGAACGTCCCGGCTTTTCAGGCTTGCCAGGAGGTCGTTTTGCCGCAGATACGGCTTGAGAGCGTTTCGCGTCATTGGGGTCAGGTTCGCGCCGTCGACGACGTGAGCTTCGTGGCGCCCGAAGGGAGCCTGATGGTGCTGCTCGGACCGTCAGGGTGCGGCAAGTCCACCACCCTGCGCCTCATCGCCGGGCTGGAGACGGTCAGTTCCGGCAGGATCTTCATCGCGGACAAGGACGTGACCGGCCTCTCCCCCTCGGAGCGGCGTCTGGCGATGGTTTTCCAGTCCTATGCCTTGTTTCCGCACCTGAACGTGCGCGAGAACATCCTTTTCGGCCTCAAGGTGCGCAAGGTTCCGCGGGACGAGCAGGCCCGCAGGCTCGACCGCGCCGTGGGGATCCTGGGCCTGGGGGAACTCCTGGACCGCAAGCCCGCCGCGCTCTCGGGCGGGCAACAGCAGCGCGTCGCCCTGGGGCGAGCCCTGGTGGCCGAGACCCCGGTCTGCCTCATGGACGAACCGCTCTCCAACCTGGACGCCAAACTGCGCCAGGAGATGCGCCGTGAAATCCGCGCCCTGCAACTCTCCCTGGGCATGACCATGGTCTACGTCACCCACGACCAGACCGAAGCCATGAGCATGGCCGACCGCATCATCCTCATGCAGGGCGGGGGCATCGTGCAGAACGGCACCCCCGAGGAACTCTACACCACCCCTGCCAGCCTCTTCGCGGCCAGTTTCATCGGCACGCCGCCCATGAATCTGGTCCGGCTGGCTTCGGGCCCGGACGGCATCGGCGTGCGGGGGGCCTCCGGCGCCGCCGCGCCCGGAGCGCCCCACCCGGACTGTTTTCTAGGCATCCGGCCGGAACACCTGGAAATCTCTGCCGAAGGGAACTGGTCGGCCAGCGTGCTCTCCGTGGAATACCTCGGCGTCAACTCGGTGGTGTCCTGCCGCGTGGGGGACCAGACGGTTTGCTCGGCCGTGGAGGGCATGTCTCGTCTCGGCCCCGGCCAGGAGGTGCGGCTGCGGTTCGACGAATCCCGCGCGCACTATTTCCACGCCGACACGGGGCTTCGCATCGGCGGCCGCGACCCGCGCGGCACGCGCTGAGCGCCATCGAATACCGCACCATCGGCCCTCCCCCCGGGGAACTCCAACGCATCCAACCTTCAACCCCAGAGGTGACGGCATGCTCAAACAAACGGTGAAACCGCAATTCCTGGTCCTGGCTTTCGCGCTGCTTCTCCTGCTGTCCAGCACCGCCTTGGCCGAGAAGGTGTCCCTGACCTTTTACTTCCCGGTGGCCGTGGGCGGCCCCATCACAAAGGTCATCGAGGGCATGACGGAATCGTTCATGAAGGAGAACCCGGACATCAAGATTACGCCGGTCTACGCGGGCATCTACCGCGAAACGCTCACCAAGGCCCTCACCGCCCTCAAGGGCGGAGAGCCGCCCCACGTGGCCGTGCTCCTCTCCACCGACATGTACACCCTGATCGACGAGGACGCCGTGGTCCCCTACGACGAAATCCTCCCCGCCCAGGAAATGGGCTTCGTGAAGGACTACTACCCCGGCTTCATGCAGAACAGCCAGACCGGCGGCAAGACCTGGGGCATCCCCTTCCAGCGTTCCACCATCGTCATGTACTGGAACAAGGAGGCCTTCAAGGAGGCCGGGCTCGACCCCAACACCCCGCCCAAGACCTGGACCGAAATGCTCGACTTCGCCAAGAAGCTCACCAAAAAAGACGCCTCGGGCGTGGTGAGCCAGTGGGGCGTGGCCATCCCCACCACCGGATACGCCTACTGGCTCTTCCAGGCGCTGGCCATCGAGAACGGCATCGAACTGATGAACCCCGCCGGCACCGAGGTCTATTTCAACAAGCCCGCCTCCGTCGAGGCGCTCCAGTTCCTGGTGGACCTCTCCCGCAAGTACGAGGTCTCCCCCAAGGGCACCATCGACTGGGCCACCACACCAAAGGACTTCTTCGAGCGCAAGACCGCCATCATGTGGACCACCACCGGCAACCTGACGAACGTGCGCAACAACGCCAAGTTCGATTTCGGCGTGGGCATGCTCCCCGCCAACAAGCGCCCGGGGTCCCCCACCGGGGGCGGCAACTTCTACATCTTCAAGAAGGCCACCCCGGCGGAGCGCAAGGCCGCGGTGCAGTTCGTGAAGTGGATGACCACGGCCGAACGCGCCGCGCAATGGGGCATCGACACCGGCTACGTGGCGGTCCGCCCGGACGCCTGGGAAACCAAGCTGATGAAGGACTACGTGCAGACCTTCCCCTACGCGGCCGTGGCCCGCGACCAGCTCCAACATGCCGTGGCCGAACTCTCCACCCATGAAAACCAGCGCGTGACCAAGGCCCTGGACGACGCCATCCAGGCCGCCGTCAACGGCACCAAGACCCCGGCCGAGGCCCTCAACGAGGCCCAGGCCGAGGCGGAACGCATCCTCAGGCGCTACAAGCGCTGATCTCTCGCCCCGCGACCGGACCGGGCGGCCCTTGCGCCCGGTCCGGCCTGAATGTCCCGCCTGCCCCAGCCGGGCGGCGGTAAACCCCGGAAAGGGAGGACGACGTGGCGCTTCGCCCGGCCGTGAACAACCCCATCAACGCATGGCTGTTGCTGCTTCCGGCGGTGGCCCTCATCATGGCCTTCACCCATTATCCGGCCGTGAACACCTTCATCTCCAGCTTCTTCCTGGCCGGAAAGGGCGGGGCCGCCCCGGAATTCGTGGGCCTCGAGAACTACCGCTTCCTGCTCGAGGACAAGATCTTCTGGAAGGTGCTCAAGAACAACCTGGTCTTCGCCTCCTGCACCATCCCGCTTTCCATCGCCCTGGCCATGACTATGGCCTTCCTGGTCAACGCGGGGCTGCCGGGCCAGGCCTGGCTGAGGCTGAGCTACTTCGTGCCCACCGTGCTGCCCATGATCGCCGTGGCCAACATCTGGCTCTTTTTCTACACCCCCGAATACGGCCTGCTGGAACAGGTCAGGCGCTTTCTGGGGTTCTCGGGGGTGAACTGGCTTGGCAGCGAGAGCACGGCCCTCTACTGCGTCATCGCCGTGGCCGTATGGAAGGATGCGGGATTCTTCATGATCTTCTATCTGGCGGCCCTGCAGCAGATTCCGCCCTCCCTGGGCGAGGCGGCCATGGTGGAGGGGGCCTCGCGCTTCACCTACTACCGCAGGGTGGCCATACCGCTCATCATGCCCACCACGCTCTTCGTCCTGGTGAACGCCACCATCAACGCCTTCCGCATGGTGGACCACCTCTTCGTGCTGACCCAGGGGGGACCCAACAACGCAAGCTCCCTGCTGCTCTACTACATCTATGAAGTGAGCTTCAAATTCTGGGACACCGGCTACGGGGCCACGCTCACCCTCGTGCTCCTGCTCTTTCTCGGGCTGGCGTCCATCCTTCAGTTCGGGGTTCTCGAAAAGAAGGTCCACTACAGATGAACGCGGCAAATCCCTACGACCGCGGCGGAGCGCGCCTGCTGGACACCGCGGCCGCGTGGACCCTCGCCCTGCTCTGGGCGCTGCCCTTGCTCTACGCTGTCTGGACGGCGTTCCACTCCCCCGAGTTCTCCACGCGCTTCCACCTGCTCGCGCCCCTGACGCTCGAGAACTTCGCCAAGGCCTGGGCCGCCGCGCCCTTCGCCAAGTATTTCGTGAACACCGTCCTGCTGGTGACCATTGTGCTGGCCGTGCAGTTGGTGCTCTGCACGCTGGCGGCCTACGCCTTCGCCAAGTACGACTTCCGCTTCAAGACGCTCGCCTTCGCCCTGGTGCTCATGCAGCTCATGATCATGCCGGACGTGCTGGTGGTGGAAAACTACCAGACCATGGCCAGGATCGGCATCCTGGACTCCACCCTCTCCATCGGGCTGCCCTACATGGCCTCGGCCTTCGGCATCTTTCTCCTGCGCCAGACCTTCAAGACCGTGCCCAAGGAGCTCGACGACGCGGCGGCCGTGGAGGGCGCGGGCGTCCTGCAGATCCTCTGGCACGTGTACGTCCCCCTGGGGAGGCCGGTCTACCTGGCGTACGCCCTGGTCTCGGTGAGCTACCACTGGAACAACTTCCTGTGGCCGCTCATCGTCACCAACACCGTGCACTCGCGGCCTCTCACCGTGGGGCTCCAGGTGTTCTCCTCCACCGAACAGGGCGTCGACTGGGCGGTGATCACCGCGGCCACCCTCATGACCAGCGGGCCGCTGCTGCTCGGTTTCCTCCTCTTCCAGCGGCAGTTCGTGCAGTCGTTCATGCGGGCAGGCATCAAATGAGCGGCCGCCCCGCGCTTCCCCTTTCCGTCCGGGAGTTGTCCGGCTTCCTGGGCGTGCCGGCCGCACGCCGCATCCGCGAGGAGTTCCTTCCGGCCGTGGACGAGCCCCGCTGGCGCGACCTCGCCGAGGAGTTCATGCGCCTCGACGGCCCCGCCACCGCCTACGCCCATCCCTGGTTTACCCCCATGCCCTTCGAGGCCTGCCCGGGCTCGGGCGCGCACCACGCCCACGTGGGCGGCCTGGCGCTCCACGTGCTCCAGGACCTGGAGAACGCCAAAGCCCTGCTCAAGGTCCACGCCTCCCGGGGGCTGCCCGCCAGGCCCGGACTCGTCTACGCCGCCATCCTGCTGCACGACGCCATGAAGCGTTTCGTCTACCGCTTCAACGAGCGCTTCGAGCTGGAGAAATCGGAGGACCCGTTCATCGGAAGGAATGAGGACCACCACTCCTGGGTGCTCCGGGAACTCACGGCCCGCAACGCCGACCGAGAACTCCTGCTGGCCGTGGCCGCCATGCACGGCCTCGACGACGTGACCCTGGCCGGAGGGGTGCGTCCCCTGGCCGTGGTGAACCACTATCTCTCCCTGTCGGGCTCGGGCCTCACGATGACCGCGGACGACGTGCGCCCCGAGCACGTGATCGGCTTTCTCTCCGACTCGGACTGGCCGGCCAGCGGCGCGGCCCAGGCGCGCTGCCGGGCCCTGGCCGGGAGGCTCGCCCCCGGCCTTGGCCTCGGCGCGGACTACGTGCTGGTCCACCTGGGCTCGCGCCTGGGTTTCGAGCGCGCCGACGCCGTGAACGCCCTGCACGGCCCCGAGGAAGTGGTCCGCCTGGCCTTCCGCGACTGATTCCATCGGCGCACCCGCCGTTTCGGTCGGGCCGCTTTACTCACCCCCGTTCTGCCGGTAAGCTCGTTTCCGATTCGATACCGGTGCAGTTCCCAGCCGTGGCGTTGACCGTCCAGGTGTTGCTACCCATGGGGAGTGAGCGTGTCCGATCCTACCGTCCGCCATGCGGCCCTGTTCTCGACGATCCTCGACGCGGCCCACATCGGGCTCATGGCCGTGGACGCCATGGGCGTCGTCACCTTCATCAACAGCCACGCGGCCTCCTCCCTGGACCTCGCCGACCGCGAGGTGACGGGCAGGCACGTCTCCGAGGTGCTGCCCCATTCGCAGGCCCCCCACGTCCTGGCCACCGGCATGCCCGTGTGCGGCCAGATGCTGGCCCTCCAGGGGGCGGTGCTCATGGCCAACCACTCGCCGCTTTTGGAGAACGGCGTGCGCACGGGGGCCATCAGCGTCTTCCAGGACATCTCCATCCTGGAGCGCACCTCCTGCGAGCTGCACTACGTGCGCGACCACATCAAGGAGTTGAGCTCCATCATCAACTCATCCTACGACGGCATGTTCATCACCGACGGCGCCGGCAACGTCCTGCTCCTGAACGAGGCCTACCAGCGCATGACGGGCATCAGCGCCGACGAGGTGCTGGGCAAGAACATGCGCCAGCTGGTGGAGGAGCAATACTACGACCGCTCCGTCACCCTGCTGGTGATGGAGACGGGCATGCCCGCCACCATCAACCAGACCATCAAGGGCGAGCGCACCCTGCTGGTGACGGGCAACCCCGTGTTCGACGACGCGGGCAAGCTCTACCGCGTGGTCACCAACGTGCGCGACATCACCGAACTCATCAGCCTGCGCGACCAACTGGAAAAAACCCGCGAGAAGACCAGGCAGTACGAATCCGAAATCTCCTACCTGCGCTCCCTGCAGATCGAGGCCGGGGACATCGTGTTCCGCAGCCGCGCCATGGCCCAGGCCCTGGTCACGGCCACCAAGGTGGCCTACGTGGACTCCACTGTGCTCATCACCGGCGATTCGGGCACGGGCAAGGAACTCATCGCCAAGCTGATCCACAAGAAAGGCAAGGGAGCCGCCCAACCCTTCATCACCATCAACTGCGCGGCCCTGCCCGACCACCTGCTGGAGTCCGAACTCTTCGGCTACGAGGGCGGCGCCTTCACCGGCGCTCGCCGGGAGGGCAAACCCGGCCTCTTCGAGCTGGCCAACAACGGCACGCTCTTCCTGGACGAGGTGGGCGACATGCCCATGGTGCTCCAGGCCAAGCTGCTGCGCGCCATCCAGGAGAAGCAGATCATGCGCCTGGGCGGCACTAGGCCGGTGCGGGTGAACGTGCGCATCATCGGCGCCACCCACCGCGACATCCAGAAGATGGCGGAACGCCGCGAATTCCGGCGCGACCTCTTCTACAGGCTCATGGTGGTGCCCATCCACCTGCCCTACCTGCGCGAACGCCCGGAGGACATCCCGCTGCTGGCGATGCACTTCATGAACAAGTTCAACAAGCGCTTCGGCCTGCGCAAGACCATGCTCCCCACCGCCGTGGACACCCTGGCCCGCTATCCCTGGCCGGGCAACGTGCGCGAGCTGGAGAACCTGATCGAACGCCTGCTGGTGACCACGGCGGACAACGAAATCACCGAGGAGCACCTGCCCGCCCACATCCGCAGTTCGGCCTACATCCCCCGGAAAGGTTCCCGCATGGCCGAGGCCGTGGCCGAGGTGGAGGCCTACCTGCTGGAAAAGGCCTTCGGGAAACACGGCAACTGGCAGCGGGTGGCCCAGGAACTGGGCATCGACAAGGCCACGGCCTACCGGAAGGCCGCCAAATACGGCCTCACGAAGGACCGCCCCCTCGGGGCGCGTCCGCCCTTGTCGCGGAATTGATTCTGTCGCAACGATGCGAATGATTGATATTACAGCACGTTCAAACAGCCAGTGGCGACATCGTTCGCAGATCCGCACCGCCCGTCGCCTCCCGCCGCGCGCGGCAGTCGGCCCTCCGCCTCGCTCCATGGCCCCTGTTGTTTCTGGCATGCTTTTGGCTAGTATGGTTTTCAGCCACTGAAGGTCCCCCTTCTGCGGGGGGGCGGATCGACGGTGGCCGTCGCACGTCGTACGCATCACGCCCGGCATGAACGGCAACGGATCGTTGCCTTTTCTGTTCCGTCGCACGTTCAGCATTCTTTGTGCCGTTGAGTCTGTCGCCTGGTTGATTCCATGAAGACAAGGACCGTGCTTTTGCGACACACCAAGAGACGAGACGCCATTCAGGCACGGAGCATGCGCTTTGCCGCCATTCCCGGCAGGGAGGGCATGAGTAGCCGCCCCACCCGCACCACGGAGCCCTCGGGCGCCCAGAGCCCCCGCGCAGCGCGCAGCCGCCGCCCCCTTGGCCGGACACCCGGCGGACGGCCCGGAACCCCCGCGCACGGCCCGCGCGCGAACCAGACCGGAGGGAGGTTCGTCTCGTAGCGCGACAGCATCCGGTCGCGTGCCGGATCGGACTTGAGAATCAGCCAAACACCCAACAGGAGGAATGTCGGATGGCATCGCTCAAACGCATTTGTTCTCTCTGTTTGCTGTTGTTCCTGACAGGGA
The DNA here is from genome assembly GCF_013019105.1 of Fundidesulfovibrio magnetotacticus. Taxonomy (NCBI): domain Bacteria; kingdom Pseudomonadati; phylum Thermodesulfobacteriota; class Desulfovibrionia; order Desulfovibrionales; family Desulfovibrionaceae; genus Fundidesulfovibrio; species Fundidesulfovibrio magnetotacticus. The sequence goes on along the minus strand of NZ_BLTE01000004.1, from coordinate 146,682 downwards.
TGCACGCGTCCGCTTTCGCGCAGGAGAAAGTCGTCAAGATCGGGGCGCTCTACCCCATGAGCGGGCGGGCCGGCATCTACGGCATGGACTCCGTGGCGGCCGCCGAAATGGCCATTGAGGAGATCAACGCCAAGGGCGGCGCGGCCGGCTACAAGCTCCAGCTCATCAACACCGACGACAAGTCCAAGCCCGACTACGCCGTGACCGTGGCCAAGCGCTACATCTCCGACGACAAGGTGAATTTCCTCTTCGGCGTGGTCAGTTCCGCCGTGGGCCTGGCCCTCACGGAGGTTTCCAAGCAGGAGAAGAAGATCTTCATCGGCACCGACCACGCCGCCACCGAGCTGACCGCCCAGAACCTCCAGCCCTACTACTTCCGCGTGGCCAACAACACCTTCCAGTCCATGGCCGCGGGCGCGCTCTACCTGAAGGAGCTCGCCCAGACCAAGCCCTGGAAGACCATCGCCTACATCGGCCCCGACTACGCCTACGGCCACGCCCAGATCGAGGAGCTCAAGTTCAACCTGGACCGCTTCGGCGTGAAATACCAGATGGTCGGCGAGTTCTGGCCCAAGCTCTTCGAGGCCGACTACACGTCCTACATCACCTCCATCATGCAGGCCAAGCCGGACATCGTGGTCAGCGGCTTCTGGGGCGGCGACACGGTGGCCTTCATCAAGCAGGCAGCCCCCTACGGCCTGTTCGAGAAGTCGCTCTATTTCCACCCCGACGCGGGCGGCAACTACGAACTCCTGAGCGCCATGGGCGACAGCCTGCCCCTGGGCTTGGTGCTCTCGGCCAGGCACCACAACAACTGGCCCGACACCGCCATGAACAAGGACTACGTGGCCAAGTTTCACAAGAAGACCGGCCGCTACCCCACCTATTCGGCCGAGGGCGCCTACGTGGGCGTGTACGCCATCGCCGAGGCGGTCAAGAAGGTCGGCAACCCCAACGACAGCGACGCCCTGGTCAAGGCTCTCGAGGGCATGAAGTTCCAGGAGCCCGAGGACCCCGAAGGGTTCGTCTCCTACATCGACCCCGCCTCGCACCAGATGGTGCAGGTGCAGGCCATCGGCGTGACCATGCCCAACACGGACTACCCCCCCGCCACGCGCATGCTGGGCAACTGGAAGATCTACAAGGCCGAGGACCTGCTGCCCCCCAAGGAATGGATCGAAAAGAAAAAGTAACCACGACCGGCCCGGAGGCGGGCGCGCCCGCGCCCGCCTCGCACTCGCAACCACAGGGAGTGGCGAATGGATTTGTCATTTTTCGTCGTGCAGCTCTTGAGCGGCCTGACCATGGCGACCTTCCTGTTCCTGATCGCCAGCGGCCTCACGCTCATCTTCGGGGTCGGGAAGGTCTTCAACTTCGCCCACGGCTCCTTCTTCATGCTGGGGGCGTACGCGGGCTACCAGCTCTCCTCGGTGTGGGGCCAGAGCTTCTGGCTGAGCCTCGTGGCGGGGGGAATCTTCGCGGGCGTCCTGGGCATGCTGGCCGAGTTCCTCTTCCTCCGGCGCATCTACGGCCGCGCCGACGAGGGGGGCTTCCAGATCCTGCTGACCTACTCCTTCATCCTCATCATCGACGACCTGGTGAAGCTCGTCTGGGGCACGGAGTACAAATCCCTGGCCAAGCCCGCGGTCCTGCAGGGGGCCTTCTCCTTCTCCGGCATCGTCATCCCCCGCTACAACGTGGCGGTCATCCTCATCGGCCTGGCGGTGGTGGTGGCGGCCTGGTGGTTCCTCAACCGGACCCGGGCCGGGCGCATCGCCCGGGCCTCGGCCCTGGACAGGGAGATGCTCGCCGTGCTGGGCGTCAACGTGCCCATGACCATGACCCTGGTGTTCGGCATCGCCACGGCCCTGGCGGGCATGACCGGCGTGCTGGCCGCCCCGCTGCGCTCGGTGACTCCCGGAGCGGGCATCGAGGTGATCATCGATTCGCTCATCGTGGTGGTGCTTGGGGGGCTGGGCAACTTCTGGGGGGCCTGGCTGGCCGCGCTGCTCCTGGGCGAAGTGAACTCCTTCGCGGTGGTGTTCGTGCCCAAGTGGGCCACCCTGTTCAGCTACCTGGTCATGGCCCTGACGTTGCTCTTCAAGCCCGAGGGCCTTTTCGCCCCCCGCAAGGTCAGGAGGGTCTGACATGGGCGGCAAGTCCCTCTCCAACACCACCCTCGTCCTTTTGATCGGGCTGGCGGTCTTCGCCCTGGTCCCCGTGCTGAAAACCACCAACTACCAGATGCTCCTGGCCGCCCACGTGCTGGTCTGGGGATTGTTCGCGGTGTCCTTCAACATGCTCTTCGGCGTGACGGGCATGCTCTCCTTCGGCCAGGCCCTCTACTACGGCATGGGCGCCTACAGCGTGGGGCTCTGCGTGAAGTACCTGGGCGCCGCCTGGTTCTTCCCGGGCATGCTCCTGGGCATCGTGCTGGCCGCGCTGTTCGCCTGGCTCCTGGGGCACCTGATCATCCGCGTCAGCGGGGTGTTCTTCACCATGCTCACCCTGGCCTTCGGGCAGCTGGGCTGGCAGGTGATGTTCAAGTGGTACTCCTTCACCGGCGGAGACGACGGCGTGCAGAACATCATCCCGCCGGGCATCTTCGCCAACAAGGTGGTCTACTACTACCTGCTGCTGGCCCTGGTGGGCGCGTCCCTGTGGTTCATGGGGCGGCTCAACGCCTCCCCCATGGGGCTCATCCTGCGCTGCGTGCGCCAGAACCCGGAGCGGGTGCGCTTCCTGGGCAGGCGGGTGCGCCGCAACCAGCAGCGCATCTACATGATCTCCTCGCTCTTCACCGCCCTTGCGGGCGGCCTGATGAGCGGCGTGGACTACTCCATCCACACGGACATGTTCTACTGGACCACCTCCGGCCATGTGATCCTCATGTCCATCCTGGGGGGCATCGGCCAGTTCTTCGGCCCGTTCCTCGGGGCCGCGGTGATCATCGTCATCGAGGACGTGGTGGGGGCCTTCACGGAATACTGGTCGCTGATCATCGGCCTGGTCATGCTGGGCATGGTGCTGGGCCTTCCCCACGGGCTCATGGGCGGCATCGACCGCCTCAAGGCCCGGTTCGCCGGCAGCGGCGCCCGGCCGGCCCGGGACGGGAGGAGCTGACATGGCAGCAGACACCCCCCTCCTGGAACTGGACGGCCTCTCCAAGGCCTTCGGCGGGCTCAGGGTGACCGACGACGTGAGTTTCAAGGTCATGCCCGGCGAGATCTCGGTGGTCATCGGGCCCAACGGCGCGGGCAAGACCACCCTCTTCAACCAGATCACCGGCCATCTCAAGCCGGACAGCGGCCGCATCCTCTTCAAGGGCCGGGACGTGGCGGGCATGACCACCCAGCAGGTGGTGGCCCTGGGCGTGGGCCGGGCCTTCCAGGTGTCCTCGCTGTTCCTCGGGGAGACCGTGCTGGACAACATCCGCGTGGCCTGCCTCTCCAAGCTCGACCAGACCCGCAGGCCGCTTCGCCCCGTGACGGACTTCAAACGGGCCACCGCGCGGGCCATGGAGATCCTGGAGAGCCTGGGCCTGGCCCGGCACGCCGCGCGCCAGGCCCACGAGCTGGCCCACGGCGACCAGAAGCTCCTGGACATCGGCATCGCCCTGGCCCTGGAGCCGGAACTGCTCATGCTCGACGAGCCCACCTCCGGCATGTCCCCCGAGGAGCGCCACCTCACCCGCGAGCTGGTGCGCAAGCTCTGGCGGGACTTCAACCTGACGCTCCTCTTCATCGAGCACGACATGGACACGGTCTTCGGCCTGGCCCAGACCGTGCGGGTGCTCCAGAGCGGCAGGCTCCTGGCCGAGGGAACGCCCGAGGAGATCCGCAAGAACCCCGAAGTGATCACCGCCTACCTGGGCGAGGAGGTCGCATGAACACCATTCTGTCCGCAGGCGGCCTCAACACCTACTACGGCCGCAGCCACATCCTCTTCGACATGGGCCTGGAGGTCCGCCAGGGGGAGACCGTCTGCCTGGTGGGCCGCAACGGCGCGGGCAAGACCACCACGTTCCGCTCGCTCATGAACCTCTCCCCGCCCAAGTCGGGCCGGGTGGAGTTCCTTGGCCGCAACTGCTCGGGGCTGCCGCCCTACAGGATGGCCCGGCTGGGCCTGGGCTTCGTGCCGGAGGACCGGCGCATCCTGGGGCCGTTCACCGTGCGCGAGAACCTGGAGATGGGCGTCATCGCCGAGCGCAAGGGCCGCTGGAACCTGAAGACCGTGCTGGAGTGCTTCCCCACCCTGGCCCGCATGCTGGAGCGCATGGGCGGCTCGCTCTCGGGCGGCGAGCAGCAGATGCTCACCATCGGCCGCGCGCTCATGGGCAACCCGGAGGTGCTCATCCTGGACGAGCCCACCGAGGGCCTCTCGCCGGTGATCGTGGGCGAACTCAAGGAGCTGGTGCTGCGGCTCAAGCGCGAGGGCACCACCATCCTGCTTTCGGAGCAGAACATCCGCTTCGCCCTGGCCGTGTCCGACCGCGTGGCGGTGATGGACAAGGGACGCTCCGTCTACACCGGCACGGTGGAGGCCTTCCGCTCCGACGAGGCGGTCCAGAGCCGCTACCTGGCCGTGTAGCGGGAAGGCCGGATCGAGGACGGCCGTGCGCGGCCGAAGCCGCCCAGGGGGGCGCGGGGTCAGCCCGCGAGCCCGCCCGGCGGCGGCCCGAGGGTGAAGCGTGCCCGCCTGAAGCGGGGCCAAACCAAACTGGGGTGCCACAATGGGAACCGGTTCGATCTTTCAGACGACGCGCCGCATCGTCATGGGCGCGGGGGCCTTGGCGCGGGCTGCCGAGGAAGTACGCGGGATGGGCGGCAAACGGGTGCTGGTGGTCACGGACCCCGGCCTCGCGGGAACGGGCATGGTGGACAGGCTGGAGGAGCAGTTCAGGAAGGCCAGGATCGCCTGCGAGCGCTTCGCGGACGTGGAGGCCGACCCCTCCTACGAAACGGCCGTGCGGGCCGGCGAGAGCCTCAGGGCCTTCCGGGCCGACGCCATCGTGGGCATCGGCGGGGGCTCGGCCCAGGACGTGGCCAAGGTGGCCTCCATCCTGGCCACCAATCCGGGCGAGGTTTCCTCCCTGTTCGGCATCGACCTGGTGCCCAAGCCCGGCCTCAAGCTGATGCTCATCCCCACCACGGCGGGAACGGGCAGCGAGGTGACGCCCATCGCCATCCTCTCCGACCACCACGAGAAGCTCAAAAAGGGCATCGTGAGCCCGCACCTTTTCCCCAGCGTGGCCCTCCTCGACCCGGAGCTCACGCTGGGCCTGCCCCCGCACATCACGGCGGCCACGGGCATGGACGCGCTCATCCACGCCGTGGAGGCCTACACCTCCCGCAACGCCACGCCCGTCACCGACATGCTGGCCCTGCAGGCCATCCGGCTGGTCCACGGCAACATCCGCACCGCCTACGCCAACGGCGCGGACATCAAGGCCCGCTCCGACATGATGGAGGGCAGCATGCTCGCGGGCATGGCCTTCGCCAACGCGGGGGTCACCGCCGTGCACGCCTTCGCCTACCCCATCGGCGCGGAATACCACATCCCCCACGGCGTGGCGAACAGCATCATGCTCGTGCCGGTGATGGAGTTCAACATGCTGGGCAACCTCCCCAAGTTCGCATACTTGGCCGGGGTGCTGGGAGAAAACGTGGTGGGGCTCTCCCAGCGCGAGGCCGCGCTCAAGGCCGTGGAGGCCCTGCGCGTGCTCACGCAGGACCTGCGCGTGCCCGCGAGGCTCTCAGGCTTCGGCGTCCGGGACGAGAACATCCCGGACCTGGCCAAAGGCGTCATGAAGGTCACCAGGCTGCTGGCCAACAACCCCCGCCAGCTCCAGGCCCAGGACGCCGAGGCCATCTACAGGCGCGTGCTCTGAGGCGAAGCTCCCCCCGGCGCGAGGCCCGCCAAGGGCTGCGCGCCGTGAACCGGCGCGCCCGCGAGGCCGGCCCGCGGGCGCGCCAACACGCAACACACCGGCACGCGAGGCGCATCCATGTTCGGATTCTACGGCAGGATACTGACTGTGGACCTCTCCAACCGGACGTTTTCCATCGACGCCGCCGACCCGGGCCTCCTGGAGTCCGTGCTGGGCGGCAAGGGGCTCGGCACGGCGCTCCTGCTGTCGCGCAATCCGGCCGGAACGGACCCGTTGGGGCCCGACAACAGGCTCATCTTCGCCACGGGGCCGTTCTGCGGGGGGCCGCTGTGGGGCGGCAGCCGTTACGGGGTCTTCACCAAGTCGCCGCTCACCGGCTTCTACGCCGAGTCCTACTCGGGCGGCAAAGTGCCGGAGGCCATCGACCGGACCGGGTTCGACGCCGTGGTGGTGGAAGGGGCCTCCGAGAGGCCCGTGGCCCTGCGCGTCCATCCCGACGGCTGCACCTTCCACGAGGCCGACCACCTCTGGGGGCTCGAAACCTACGAGGCCGAGCGCGCCGCCCTGGGCGTGGCGGAGCAGGGCTGGGGCGCTCCGGGCGCGGTGGTCATCGGCCCGGCGGGCGAACGCCTGGTGCGCTTCGCCCTCATCGCCAACGACTCCTGGCGCTGCGCGGGCAGGGCCGGGGTGGGAGCGGTGATGGGCTCCAAAAAGCTCAAGGCCGTGGTGTTCCAGGGGGACCGCAAGCGCCTCCTGGCCGACCCCAAGGGCGCGCGGGCCTACGCCGCCGCGTTCGCCAGGGCGGGCAGGGAGAACAAGGGCGTGCAGGCCTACAAGGCCTACGGCACCACCATGATGGTGGCCCTCATGAACACGGCCGGGGCCTTCCCGGCAAAATACTGGAGCCAGGGCAGCTGCGCGCACTGGCCAAAGATCAGCGGGGAGACCTTCCACAAGGAACACGACGTGACGCCCCACGCCTGCCTGAAGTGCTTCATGGCCTGCGGCCGCATGGCCAGGCTCTCCAAGGGCAGGCACCAGGGCCTCACCCTGGAGGGGCCGGAGTACGAGACCATCTACGCCTTCGGCGGCCTGTGCATGATCGAGGAGATGGACGAGATCGTCTGGCTCAACGACCTGTGCGACCGCCTGGGCCTGGACACCATCTCGGCGGGGAACCTCTGCGCCCTGGCCATCGAGGCCTGTCGCAGGGGCGTGCTGAAGCTCGGCCTGGACTACGGCGACTACGAGGGCGTGGGCAGGCTCATCCACGACATCGCGAACCGCAAGGGCGTGGGGGAACTCATGGCCCAGGGCATCGTCGCCGCGGCCGAGGAGTGGGGCCTCTCGGACCTGGCCGTCCACGTCAAGGGCATGGAGCCCCCGGGCTACGACCCGCGCGCGCTCAAGGGCATGGGCCTGGCCTACGGCACGTCCCCGCGCGGGGCGTGCCACCTGCGCACCACCTTCTACAAGCCGGAACTGGCCGGCATGATCCCCCCCGACGCCATCGAGGGCAAGGCCGAAATGCTCACCGATTTCGAGGACCGCCTCACCCTCTTCGACACGCTCATCCTCTGCCGCTTCTACCGGGACATGTACACCTGGGAAGAGTTGGAAAAGGCCGTGGGCCTGGCGACCGGGCTCGAAGCCTCCAGGCCGGAGCTGCGGCGCAAGGCCGCCCTCGTGCTCGACCTCACCCGGGAATTCAACCTCCGGGAGGGGCTCACCGCCAAGGACGACCGGCTGCCCTCGCGCCTGCACAGGGAAGCCCTGCCCGACGGCAGGAGCCTGACCGAGGCCGAAATGGAAACCCTGCTCTCGGACTACTACCGCCTGCGGGGCTGGACAAGCGACGGTCGCCTGCCGTGAGCCCGCGCCGAGGCCCCTGCGACGACTGCGGGCCGTCGGCGTCCCGCTATCCCGCCAGGCACTCGCCCATCAGCTTGTCCACGGTTCCGATGTGTTCGATCAGCCATTTGTGCAGGAACTCTGAAACCGCCCTGGGATGGTTCTCCGGAGCGTCGGACTCGAAGGCGATCGCCATCACCCGCTCACCGAACTGCTCGTGCTCCTTAAGATGTTCCGCCATGTAACGGTAGCCGCTTTCCGCCATCAGCCGCTCCTCCGTTGCGAAATGGTGTCTTGCGTAGAGGATGAGGCCGTCCGTGAGCTGCGACAACCTGCTGATGCCCTGGCGTGTTGCGATGGCCTCATCAAGCTCGTTGATCATTGCGATCAGATCTTGATGTTGGGCATCGACATCAGGGATGCCTGTTGCGAGATCTTCAAACCAATAGATCGTCATATGCGTATATCTCCGTAAATAACCGTGACAGCCCTGCTGAACTGGGCAAACCGCTTCGGCACTTCGGGAAGATAGAGTCCTTCCATGCCGGTTGGCAGCTGTCAAGGCTTTGCATCGACGGTTTCAGATCGCGTCCGGACGCATCTGGCGCAGGCGCACACGGACAAGGGACGCGACCTGGCGGAGGTACGCTCACGAGCACGACTCCCCTCGGAGACGCACGCCGCGAGCCGCGCATGGCCCCCGTGCCGTTCGTCCCAGGGGGTTGACGCGCCTGCCCGCCAGACCATAGAGCCCGGAAGAGCAAACAAAAGGAGTCACGATGCCCGGAGCGCGCCTCGCCGTCACGGTTCTGGCCGACAACGAGGCCCGCGAGGGCTTCGCCGCCGAACACGGTCTCTCGTTGTGGATCGAGGCCCCGGGCGGCAACGTGCTCTTCGACACGGGCGCTGGCAAGGCGCTGGAGGACAACGCCCGCCGACTGGGCGTGGACCTCGCCCGGACCGACGCCCTGGTCCTGAGCCACGGCCACTACGACCACACCGGGGGACTGCCCCTGGCCCTGGCCGCGACGGAGAGGGCGCACGTCCATCTGCGGCCCGAGGCCGTGCTGCCGCGCTACTGCGTGGAAGAAGGCAAGGCGCGCCCGGTGCACATGCCGCGCGAGGCCATGGAAGCGCTGGAGGCCCTGGCCGGGGAGCGCCTGCACTGGGCGGCGGAACCTTTCCAGGCCGTGCCCGGGGTGTGGGTCAGCGGCCCGGTGCCCCGCCCCCACGGCGACGTCGGCCCCGGCTGGCCCTTCTTCCTTGATGCCGAAGGCCTGCGCCCGGACCCCATCGACGACGACATGGCCCTGTGGACGGACACCCCCGAAGGCCTGGTGCTCGTGCTGGGCTGCTGCCACGCGGGCCTGGAAAACACCCTCGAAGCCCTGGAAGTCCACGCGCCGGGCAGGCCGCTGCGCGCCGTCCTCGGGGGGATGCACCTGATGCACTCCGGCCCAGGCGACATCGCCCGTGCCGTGGCGACCCTGCAAAGCCGCGCCCCGGGCCTGGTGGTCCCCCTGCACTGCACGGGCAAGGACGCCGCGCAGGCGCTGTCCGCTGCCTTCGGGGAGCGCTTCCGCCAGGGCCGCGCGGGGGAACGCCTGGAATTCTGACCCCGACCGGGACCGCTCCCCCGGCGCGCCCCGGCATCCTGCCGCCGCCCCGCGCCCGGTGCGCTGATCCCACTGACCGCCTCGACCGGGAGGAGCGCATGAACCGCCTCCGCAACGGACTGACCGCCGTCCTGCTCGCCCTGGGCCTGCTTCTCGCCACGGCCGTCTCCGCGACGGGGCAGCCTCTGGCGCCGCCGAATGCCGTTTACCACGGCAACGTCACATCGCGCATCTACCACCGGCAGAGTTGCCGCTTCTACCACTGCAAGGCCTGCACGGCCGTGCTCAAGAGCAGGGAGGAAGCCGCCGCCGCGGGCTACCGGCCCTGCAAGATCTGCAAGCCCTGAAAACGCCGCGCCCGGCCCGCGGTCCCTTCCGGGGGCCGGGATGCCCTGTTCCCCGCCCTCATACCGTTGGACAAACCGACTCGTTGTGGTATCAATTCCTTAGGCTGACTCAGTTCTTCCCGCGTGCTGGCTTACCGGGCCAGTCCGAGACGGGCGAACGATCCAGTTTCTTCATGATGCGTGTTTTTTGCCAGAAACGAGTAGACTCCCCTTCGTGTTTCTGGAATATTGATCAAACTGGAACAACGCCCCAGAAATCGATTGACAACATCTATGGGGATCACCAGCGGCAGCACCCCGAGGAGAACGCCATGCTCAAGAACATGAACCTCACCACCAAGCTGGGCATCGGATTCTTCCTGCTCATCCTCTCCACCTTGGGCGTGGCCTACGTGGGCTGGAACGGGCTCAAGAGCCTCGCAAGCCGCGCGGAGAAGTCCGCCCATATGGCCGACATCGCCGAGCAGACCCTCCAGGCGCGTCTGGACATGCTCTACTACATCGACCAGCACGACGAGAAACGCCTGGAATCCCTGCGCAAGAACCTCCTTGAGTCGCGCGCCACGGCCCAGGAGCTCAAGAACGTCTTCGTGGACGCCAAGAACCGCGAAAACATGGACGCCCTCATGGCCGCCTCCACGGCTTACGAGGCGGGCCTGGGCAAGTTCCAGGAGGGCGAAAAGCTCCACGGCGAAACCCTCAAGGCCCTCGTGGACGCCGCCACCGCCGTGCTGCGCTCCACCGAGCAGCTCAACGCCAGGCTGCGGGAGGCCGCCGCCAGGGCCACGGCCGCCAATGATCTCGCCGGGGCGGCAAAAATCCATGAACTGATGGGACGCACGGACGAGGTGCTGCAGCAGTTCCTGCTCTCGCGCATCGAGGTGCTCTACTATCTCTGGCGCGGGGACAAATCCCGCATGGACGCCGCGAAGGGCATCCTGGACCGCCTCGTGCCCGCCTCCAAAGAGCTTGCGGGCATGCTGCCCGGCGCCGAGGACAAGGTCCTGGCCCTGGAAATCGCCGCCAAGGCGGAAGTCTACCGCACGCGCATGGACGGTTTCCTCAAGGCAGCCGAATCCAACGCAGGCGTCATGCGCGAGATGGCCGTCGTGGCCCAGAAGATCAGCGCCAACGCGGACGCCTCCTTCCAGGACCAGAAGAAGAAGATGGAATCCGAGTCCCAGGCGGCCAACATGACCAACATCGCCGTGGCCGCGGCCGCCATCGCTTTCGGCGCGTTCTTCGCCGTGTACATGATCCGCGCGCTGCGCTCTGGCGTCAACTCGGCCATCAGCGTGGCCAACACCGTGGCCACGGGCGACGTGAGCCGCGACGTGGCCGCCGACCGGGGCGACGAGATCGGCAGGCTCCTCCAGGCCATGCAGCACATGGTGGAGGCCGAGCGCACCGCCGCCGAGCTGGCCACGCGCCTCGCCGCCGGAGACCTGCGCATCGAGGTGACCCCCCGCTCCGACAAGGACATGCTCCTGCTCTCCATGAAGGAGATGGTCGCCCGCCTCAACAGCGTGGTGCTGGAGGTCCAGTCCGGGGCCACCAACATGGCGGCGGGCAGCGAGCAGCTCTCGGCCTCTGCCCAGAGCCTCTCCCAGGCAACCACCGAGCAGGCGGCCGCCCTGGAGGAATCCTCGGCCTCCATGGAGCAGATGTCCTCCTCCATCAGCCAGAACGCCGACAACGCCCGCCAGACCGAATCCATCGCCGTGAAGGCCGCTGGCGACGCCCGCGAGTCCGGCTCGGCCATGGTGCAGACCGTGGCCGCCATGAAGGAGATCGCCCAGAAGATCTCCATCATCGAGGAGATCGCCCGCCAGACCGACCTTCTGGCCCTCAACGCCGCCATCGAGGCCGCCCGCGCGGGCGAGCACGGCAAAGGCTTCGCGGTTGTGGCGGCCGAGGTGCGCAAGCTCGCCGAACGCAGCCAGCAGGCCGCCGCCGAAATCAACACCCTCTCGGGCAGCTCCACGGCCGTCACCGAAAGCACCGGGGCGCTCCTGGGCCGACTGGTGCCCGACATCCAGAAGACCGCCGAACTGGTGCAGGAGATCAGCGCCGCCAGCACCGAGCAGAACTCCGGGGCCGCCCAGGTGAACAAGGCCCTGCAGCAGCTGGACCAGGTGGTGCAGCAGAACGCCTCGGCCTCCGAGGAACTGGCCTCCACCGCCGAGGAGCTTTCGGCCCAGGCCGAGCAGCTCCAGAGCGTCATCTCCTTCTTCCAGGTGAACGGGGAACAGGCCCGCCTTCCCCAGCGGGGGACCGCCCCCCCCGCCCGCTCCCAGCAGCCTCGCGCAACCGCCCAGACCCCCGCCAAAAAGAAGAGCGGCGTGGTGCTCACCCTGGGCGAAGGCCACGAACACGAAGACTTCGAACGGTTCTAGACCGTAAGGGGGCTAGACAGTGAACATCACCCTCGCAGGCGACTGCAGCGTGTCGCGGGCCGAAGAGATCCACGCCGCGTTCCTTGAAGCCTTGCGGTCGGGCGCGCCCCTGGAACTCGACCTCGCGGGCGTGACCAATCTCGATCTCACGTTCTGCCAACTGCTCCACGCCCTGCGAGCCGGGTGCGAGGCCAAGGGATCAACCTGCACCCTTCTGGGCCAGCTTCAAGGCGCGGCCGCGGGCCAAGCCCTGCTGTGCGGCTTCCCGGAACTGGCGGCGACGGCCCAGGACGCACCGGAAAGCAAGGAGCGAGCCGAATGAACCTGGACGCCGCCCAACTCTTCAAGGAAGAGGCCGCCGAACTCCTGGCCGACCTGGAACACATGCTCCTGGAGCTGGAGAACGACCCGGGCAACGCCGAATGCATCGCCAAGGTGTTCCGCGACATCCACACCATCAAGGGTTCCGGGGCCATGTTCGGCTACGACGAGCTGGCCCGCTTCGCCCACGACGTGGAAACCGTCTTCGACAAGGTCCGCTCCGGCGAACTCCAGCTGACCACCGAGCTTCTGGGCCTCACCCTGGAGGCCAAGGACCACGTGGGCAGGCTGCTGGCCTCCCCGAAAGCCGCCCCCGAAGACGTGGCCGTCTCCGACGAAATCCTTTCCCGGCTGCGCCCCTACCTGGGGCAGCCGCCCGCGCGGCAGGAGGCCCAGCCGGGAGACGCCCAGGACCAGCCGAAAGGCCACCGCCGCTTCGACCCCTCCACCGCCAGAACCTACCTCCTGCGCTACCAGCCCGCGCCCGGCACCTTCCTCTCCGGCACCGACCCCATGCGCCTCATGGCCGAACTGCAGGACCTGGGCAGGCTCTGGAGCGTCTTCCGGCCCGGGACCATCCCTTCCCTGGAGGCCATGGACCCCGTGACGGCCTACGGCTGGTGGGACATCCTGATCATCCAGGACAAGGGCATCGACGCCATCCGCGACGTGTTCATCTTCGTGGAGGACGAACACGGCGTGAAGATCGAGGAAATCCGTCCCGAGGCCGTCCGGGGTTCCGACATCCCCACGCTCCTGGACATGCTGCAGGCCGGGGCGGGGAAGTCCTTCGAGGCCCTGCGCGACGAGATCGCCGGGTGGATCGCCGCCAAGGTGAGCATGCGCTCAACGGCCAAGACGGCCGCCGCTCCGGACGCGGGCTCCACCGCGAGCATCCGGGTGGATTCGGCCCGCCTGGACGCCCTGGTGAACCTGGTGGGCGAGATGGTCATCGTGCAGTCGCGCCTGAGCCAGCTTGCAGGCACTTCGGGAGATTCGGTCCTGCGCAGCGTGGCCGAGGACCTCCAGCGCCTCGTCTCCGAAATGCGCGACAACACCCTGGGCATCCGCATGGTGCCCATCGGCTCCATCTACGGCACCATGCGCCGCCTCGTGCGCGACCTGGGCCAGTCCATGGGCAAGGACGTTGCCTTCAACGGCCTGGGCGCGCAGACCGAGCTGGACAAGAACGTGATCGACCAGCTCAAGGACCCCCTGGTGCACATCCTGCGCAACTCCATCGACCACGGCATCGAAGCCCCCGAGGCCCGCGAGGCCCAAGGCAAGCCGCCCAAGGGCAACATCACCCTGGACGCCGTGCACTCCGGCGGCAACATCCACATCACCATCACCGACGACGGCAAGGGCATCGACACCGAGCGCGTGAAGGCCAAGGCCATCGAACGCGGGCTCATCGCGCCCACGGACAACCCCACCGAACAGGAAATCCTGGGCATGATCTTCGCCCCGGGCTTCTCCACGGCCCAGCAGGTCACCAACGTCTCAGGGCGCGGGGTGGGCATGGACGTGGTGAAGAAGAACATCGAGAGCCTGCGAGGCTCCGTGGACGTGGAGAGCACGCCCGGCAAGGGGTGTCGGCTCACCATCCGCCTGCCGCTCACCCTGGCCATCATCGACGGGCTTCAGGTGCGCGTGGGTTCGGAGTTCTTCGTGCTGCCCCTGGCGGCCGTGGAGGCCTGCCAGGAACGCTTCCTGGAGGGCCGTCCGCCCATGGTCGGCTCCATGGAGTACAAGGGCGAGCTGATCCCCTGCGTGAGCGTGCGCGGCCTGCTCGACGTGCCCGGCGAGCAGCCCGGCTACGAACGCATCGTGGTCACGGGGGTGGAGGGCAAGTGGGTGGGCCTGGCGGTGGACGCCGTGGTGGGCCAGCAGCAGGCGGTGATCAAGCCCCTCTCCGAGGCCCTGGGCAGCGTGCGCTTCATCGCGGGCACCACCGTGAACGGCGACGGCGGCGTCTCGGTGATCCTGGACGTGGCCAACCTGATCGCCTTCGCCTTCTCGCGCCAACAGCAGAACCGCGCGGCCTGACGGGGCGGCCAGGACCGGAGGCCCCGCCGCGCGGCCCTTGCCCCCGGAAGCCCGAAGGAGTATGCCCGCCGGGCGTCGCGGGGGGCACGGGCCCGCGCGACAGCCCAACCAGCCCGGGAGCCACCGCATGGACGACGTGATCGTGAAGGACGCCAACGGAACCGTTCTGAACAACGGCGACAGCGTCACGCTGACCAAAGACCTCAAAGTGAAAGGATCAAGCGTGACGCTCAAGCGCGGCACGCTCATCAAGAACATCCGCCTCACGGACGATCCCGCCGAGATCGAGTGCAACGCCGACAAGGTGAAGGGCCTCGTGCTCAAGACCTGCTTCCTGAAGAAGGCCTGAGCCGGGAAGAGGCGGGTTAACTTTGAAGTCTACAGACGTTGTTCACAGCTAGCGCATATCCCAGAGAAAACGTGGGAACCGCACGCACGCGACGTTTAGCAGCGCGCAAACATCGGGTATTTTTCGGTTGTGCGGGGCGGCATTGGGTTTGGGTGTCTCATACGTCACCACTGTCGATCCAGACGACAGCGCATGCGCCACCACGAAGGGATCGGCATCCGGAATCCGCTCGACATCCCTCTCGGAGTGCGTTGTGTAGGCTGAAAGGGCCGCCTGCACGGACAATGCTGCATCTTCCGTCGGAATGAAAAACACACTCCGGTTTTTCTTCAGCCACTTAGAAAGCTGGTCCGTACTCCTGTTGATTTCCATGAACACGCACTCGGGAATTCCCACCACTCCCTGAGAACCGAGAGACACCAGCCAATCCCAAAAATACGGCGAGCCATCGAACGTGAAGTCCCACCGATGGGCCGTGATGAGCACGTTGGAATCGAAAATGTAGCGCATCAGGCGATCCGGCCTAGTCTGTCGACTTTCACGCGAAGCATCCGGGATGCATCCCGCAAGGAAAGCCTCCCGTCGTTTGCCGCAGCCAGAATCGTACTGATCACGCGTTCACCAAGCCTGTAACGGTCTAGGACATTTCGCGAAGGGCCCCCTTCATTGGGCCGTACACGTTTCTGCTGTCCTTCCCAGATCGTCTTCAATGCTTGGAAAACACCCCAGTACTCCTTGCCGTTCAGGACACCGACATCCTTACATCGTCTTGCGACGACCATGGGACTAACCTTGAACATGCGCGCGAGAGTCTGCGCCATCTCAAGAGGATCTTGTCCTTCAACGAGCGAAACGGCTTCACGTAGATCGACTTCCGGAACAAGAAATTCCGCAGCAACCGCATTACAGTATTCTTCTGTGGATGCCTGCGAGAGTCCTGTCTCATGATGCAGAGAATCATAGTTTGAAACACCACTAGCACCGATCCAGACATGCGCCAGTTCATGCACCAGGGAAAAGAGTTGAGCGGACTTGCTGTCGTTGGCGTTAACTACAATCAACGGTGCAAGTACGTCGCAGATCGCGATACCGCGAAACTCTTCAGGGGAGATACGGGAATGACTGCTACCTAGATCGCCTTCAACCAGGACAAAGACGCCCAACTCCTGCACTTTGCCGCGCAGCAGGCGAAACAGCGCATCCTTTCCCGGCAGGCGACGTTGGACCTCGAAAGGCATGTCGAGCGTCTTTCGAATTCGCCAGGCGACATCCTGTGCGGGGACCTCGGGCGACACCGCGCCGACGAACGCAAGCGGTAGTCTCCCTTCCTGTTCGACAAGTTCCCGAAGGCCTTCCTGAAGCCATTCCACACGGCGCATGAACGCCGAGAATTCCGGCGTTCCAGAGGAGGCGTCCCGGCCCGGCACAGTACGAAAATCGGCCAGCGAGCTTTCCTTCACGGGAACGCTGGGGAGGAAAAAAGTCAAAACTGGCCTGCGATATGCCCTGGCAAGGCTTTCCAGTTGTTTGAAGCTGGGCGAAGCGACGCCGGTCTCCCAGGACAAAAGACGCTCCTCGGCATTCATGCCGGGGTGCTCTCCCCGCGTCTTGAGCGGCGCGATCTTCGCGCGCACGGCGGCATCACGAAGGGACAGCCCCGCCTGCTCGCGCGCCCACGTGAGCAGGCCGTGATTGACCGGAAGAATACGGTTGCTCATGCAGAACAACTATTCTGGATCACGCTGGACGTCAACGCGCCCAACACGCCGCACGGTTCACCGGACCACTTTGGAGTTCAGGCATCCTTGCCACTCATGCATCGTCCACCGCTTGGCGGCTGGCATCCGCCTTGGTGCTGCCTGCGCCTCCGGAATTTCCCCGGGGCGGCCGCGCGGCCGCCCCGGCTTTTTCTTTTCAGGCCTTGGCCAGCCCGTTCACCTTGGCGACGAGGGCGTCGGTGACCTGGGTGGTGGTGGCCGTGCCGCCCAGGTCCGGGGTGAGGGTCGTCCCCTCGGCGGTCACGGCGCGGATGGCCGCCTCGATGAGCGCCCCGGCGCGCTTCTCGCCCAGGAAGTCCAGCATCATGGCTCCGCTCCAGGCCATGGCGATGGGGTTGGCGATGCCCTTGCCCGCGATGTCCGGGGCCGATCCGTGCACGGGCTCGAACATGGAGGGGTAGCGCCGTTCGGGGTCGATGTTGCCGCTGGCCGAAAGGCCCAGGCTGCCGGTGATGGCCCCGCCGATGTCCGTGAGGATGTCCCCGAAGAGGTTGGAGGCCACCACCACGTCCAGGGAGCCCGGTTTGAGCACGAAGCGCGCGGCCATGGCGTCCACCAGCACGCGCTCGGTCTTCACGTCGGGGTAGTCGCGGGCCACTTCGTCGAAGATCTGGTCCCAGAAGGTGAGGGTGTGCTTCTGGGCGTTGGACTTGGTGGCGTGGGCCAGCATCCTGCGCGGCCGCGAGCGGGCCAGCTCGAAGGCGTAGCGGATCACGCGCTCGCAACCCGCGCGCGTGAACACCGCCGTCTCGATGGCCAGTTCCGAGGGCTGGCCCGGATGCATGCGCCCGCCCGCCCCGGCGTATTCGCCCTCGGTGTTCTCGCGCACGGTAACGAAGTCGATGTCGCCGGGCTTCACCCCCCGCAGCGGGCTCTTCACGCCCGGCAGCAGGGTGCTGGGGCGCAGGCAGACGTACTGGTCGAAGCCCAGGCGGAGCTTGATGAGCAGCCCGTGCAGGGACACGTCGTCGGGCACCAGTTCCGGGTAGCCGACGGCCCCGAAGTAGATGGCGGCGAAGGTCGAGAGCGTCTTCAGGCCGTCTTCGGGCATCATCATCCCGTGTTGCACGTAGTAGTCGCAGCCCCAGGGGAAGATTTCGTACTCCAGGGAGAAGCCGCCCGCGGCCCGGGCGGCGGCGTCCAGCACGCGCATCCCTTCCGGGGCCAGTTCCTTGCCGATGCCGTCGCCGGGGATCACGGCGATCCTGTAGGTCTTCACGTCGCGTCTCCTATTTGATGAACCGCACCTGGCGGTTGATGTCCTCGATCACCGGGAGCTTCTTCGCGTTGAAGCGGGCCTTGTTGGTCTCGAAGAGGTTGTTGCCCAGGGTGTCGATGGAGATGATGAGCGGGCCGAACCCCTTCACGCGCGAGACCCACAGGGCCTCGGGCATGCCCAGGTCCTCCCATTCCACGCGCTCGATCTCCTCCACCTCCTCGGCGGCCAGCACGGCGCAGCCGCCGGGGAACACGGCGTGCACGGCCTTGTGGCGCGCGCAGGCCTCGGCCGTGTCCGGCCCCATGCCGCCCTTGCCCACGATGAGCTTCACGCCCGTGCGCTCGATGAAGTCCTTCTCGAAGCGCTCCATGCGCATGCTCGTGGTGGGGCCGATGGAGATCATCTTCCAGGCGTCGCCGTCTTTGGCCACGATGGGCCCGGCGTGGAAGATGGCCAGGCCCTTGAGGTCCACGGGCAGCTCGCGCCCCAGTTCGATGAGCCGACGGTGGCCCACGTCGCGGCAGGTGACGATGTGCCCGTCCAGATAGACGACATCCCCGGCGCGCAACGACTCCAGGTCCGCGTCCTTGATGGGCGTGGTGAGCACCTTTTTCACAGCGCGGCCTCCTTGTGGGAAAGAATCTCGTAGCTCAGGTCCGGGGCGATGCGTATGGTCCCGCGCCGGTGCGCCCAGCAGCCCACGGACACGCCCACCCCGATGGTGGAGGGGTGGCGCGCCGAGGACTCGATGTGCACGCCCAGCACCGAGGCGTTGCCCGACAACCCCTGGGGTCCGAGGCCCACCTCGTTGAGCCCCTTTTCCAGCAGAAGCTCCATCTCGGCCGCCTGGGGCTTGGGGCTGCGCGTGCCCAGGGGGCGCAGGATGGCCTTCTTGGAGAGCACGGCCGCCGTCTCCACCGAGGTGGAGACCCCCACGCCCACCAAGAGCGGCGGGCAGGCGTTCACGCCGTAGGAGGTGATGACGTCGAAGACGAACCGCACCACGCCCTCGTACCCGGCCGAGGGCATGAGCACCTTGGCCGCGCCGGGCAGGCTGCACCCGCCGCCGGCCATGTAGACCTCCACCACGGCTTCGTCGCTGTCGGGCACGATGTCCCAGTGGATCCAGGGCACGCGCACGCCGGTGTTGTCGCCGGTGTTCTTCTCCACGAAGGTTTCCACGGCGTTGTGGCGCAGGGGGGCCTCCCGGGTGGCCTGGCGCACCGCGTCGCGAAGAATTTCCTCCAGACGCCCCAGGAGCGGGAAACCCGCACCGGCCGAGACGAAATACTGGATCACGCCCGTGTCCTGGCAGCAGGGCCTGTCGAGGCGGTCTGCGGCCTCGAGGTTCTCGAACATGGAGTCGTACACCACCCGTGCGAGGGGGCTGTCCTCGCCCCGGCGCAGCTCGGCCAGCCTGTCCAGCACGTCCTGCGGCAGGCGTTTGCCCACGTAGCCCGTGAAGCGGGCCATGAGGTCCGTCAGGGTCCTCTGGGCCTCGTGCTTGTCCATCAGCAAGCTCCTTTTCGCTGGCCCGGACGCGTCCGGGCGTTCGTTTTGCCGGTTCAGCAGGCCTGGCCCAGCACGGCCAGCTGCTGCTTGATCTTGTCGGCGCTCGCCCCCAGGGCCTGGCGTTCCTGGTCGGAGAGCTCGATCTCCACGATCTGCTCCACGCCGTTGGCCCCCAGCTTCACCGGCACGCCCATGAAGGCCCCCGTCACCCCGTATTCCCCCTGGAGGTAGGCCGCGCAGGGCAGGATCTTGCGCTTGTCCATGACCACGGCCGAGACCATCTGGATCACGGCCGAGGCCGGGGCGTAGAAGGCGCTGGTCTGCATGAGCCTGATGATCTCCGCCCCGCCGTCGCGGGTGCGGGCCACCAGATCGGCCAGTCGCTCGGGGGGGATCATCTCGGCCACGGGCACGCCCGCCACGGTGGAGTAGCGCGGCACGGGGAGCATGTCCTCGCCGTGCTCGCCCAGCACCATGGCCTGCACGTTCTCCACCGAGACGTTCAACTCCTTGGCGATGAAGTACTGGAAGCGGCAGGCGTCCAGGATGCCCGCCATGCCGGTGATGCGCGATGGCGGGATCTGCCCGGCGCGCATGGCCACGTGGCACATGGCGTTGAGCGGGTTGCTCACGATGATGTGGAAGGCGTAGGGGCTGTAGCGCGCGGCCTTGGCCACGCACTCGCCCACGATCTGGGCGTTTACGCGCAGGAGGTCGTCGCGGGTCATGCCCTCGGTGCGCCTGGCCCCCGCGGTGACGATCACCACGTCGGAGTCGCGGGTCTCCTCCAGGTTCTCGCCCGAGAGGCACACCGGCTCCAGGAGGTCCACCGGGCTGGCTTCCAGGATGTCCAGGGCCACGCCCTGGGCCTTGCCCGGGCTGCGGTCCACCAGCACCACCTTCTTGCAGAGCTTGCGTTCGATGAGCCTGCGGGTGACCGCCCCGCCCACGTTGCCCGCCCCGAACACGGTGATCTTGCCGTTCATTGTTTCATGCCCCTCGTTGATTGTTGCGGCCTAGGATGCCCCGCGCATCAGCAGATAGGGGAAGTTCACGCCCAGGAGCACGCCGATGAAGATCACGCCGAAGACGAAGCCCAGGGTCCAGAACTCCTTGCGGGTGATGTAGCCGCAGCCGTAGTACACCGGACTCGGCCCCGTGGCATAGGGCGTGAGGATGCCCATGAGCCCCAGGGTGGCGCAGATGAGGATGGCGAAGGTCTTCATGGGAATGCCGGGGATGCCCATGGCCGTGGCCAGGATCACCGGGAGCAGCGCCGTGGTGTGGGCCGTGAGGCTGGCGAACATGTAGTGGATGAAGAAGAACAGCAGCACCAGGGCCAGCATCAGGGCGCTGATGGAGAAGCCAGACATGGCCCCCGCCGCCAGGGCCGCGAACCACTTGAGGAAGCCCACCTTGCCCAGTCCGTCGGCCAGGGCCACCAGGGTGGCGAACCAGCAGAGCACGTTCCAGGCGGTCTTGTGGCCGGTGATGTCCTCCCAGGTGACCACGCCCGTGAGGATCATCAGCGAGAGCGCCATGAGGGCCACGGTGGTGGCGTCGAAGAGCTTGCCCCCGAAGATCCAGAGCACAAGGGCGAACACGGCCAGCCCTGCCATGGTGATTTCCTTGCGGGTGAGCGCTCCCATCTTGGCCAGCTCTTCCCCGGCCCAGCGGGGTGCGTCGTCGCTGCGTTTGATCTCGGGGGGATAGATCACGTAGACTAGGTAGGGCAGGGCCGCAAACAGGATGATGCAGGCCGGGGCCAGGGAGAGGAACCACTCGTTCCAGGTGAAGGTGAACTTGGCCGTCTTCTCCAGGAGCGAGAGGGCCAGCAGGTTGGGGGCCAGGGCCGTGAGGAACATGGTGCTGGTGACGCAGGTGGCGGAAAGGGCGGTCCACATGAGGTAGCCGCCGATCTTGCGCGCGCCGCTCTCGGGCGTGGAGCCGTAGAGGGGCGGGATGTTCTTGATGATGGGGAAGATCACGCCGCCGGAGCGCGCGGTGTTGGAGGGGGTGAAGGGGGCCAGGGCCAGGTCGGCCAGGGCCACCGCGTAGCCCAGGCCCAGGGTGGAGCGCCCGAGCTTCTTGATGAGCACCAGGGAGATGCGCCGACCCAGGCCCGTCTTCTCGTAGCCCATGGCGAACATGAAGGCCACGAAGATGAGCCACACCGTGCCGTTGGAGAAGCCGGATAGCGCCCAGCGCAGGGCGTCGGCCGTGGTGGGGGCCACGCCCGCCTGAGCGGGCACAAGGTTGAGCGCCGCCGCCAGGGTGATGCCCATGAGCCCAGCGGCGGCAGCCGGGATGGGCTCCAGCACCAGGGCCGCGATGACGGCCGTGAACAGGGCGAAATACTGCCAGGCGTAAGGCTGCAGCCCCTGGGGCGTGGGCACGAGCCAGATGGCCAAGCCGATGGCCACGGGCACGATGGCCTTCCAGTCCAGTTTCATGCGCTCCTCCTCGTTGCGGCCGCCCGTCGGCGGTCCGGGTTGCGGGTCCCGTTTCCCTCGGAGGCCTTGCAGCAGAAACCGTTCCAGATAGTAAGCACAATGATTTCAAGGCCATTTCGCACGATGTCGCAGCAATGAAACGTTTATGGTGCATTCCGTCGCAGAATGTCGCAGAGTGTTGCACGGAGGCTGCCATGCAGACCATCGCCTTCATCGCCCTCACCCCCCGCATGCAGGAAGCCGCCCGGGAAATCCTGCGCGCCGAACACCCCGACGTGCTCCTGGCCGAGGGTCTCATGGACGGCGCGGCCGACACCGCCCGCGCCCTGGCCGACCGGGGCGTGGAGGTGGTCATCTCGCGCGGGGCCACGGCCCGCCGCGTGCAGGACGCCCTGCCCGACCTCTCGGTGGTGGACATCTCCACCTCCAGCCTCGACCTCCTCACGGCCCTGCACAAGGCCCGGGAGCGCGCCCGGCGCGTGGCCGTGGTGGCCTTCCCGCCCATGTCCGACAACGCCGTCGAACTGGGCCGCATGCTCGGCGCGCAGGTGGACGTGGTGGAGTGGGAGACCCAGGAGGGCATCGTCCCCGCGTTGCTCGCCGCCCGCGAGCGGGGGGCGGACATGGTGGTGGGCGGCTACATCATGGCGCTCTACGCCGCGCGTCTGGGCATCCCCTGCCAGCCCGTGGAGCCCAGCCCCGCCAGCATCCTGGCCGCCGTTCGCGAGGCCAAGCGCATCGCCCACGGCCGCTCGGTGGAGAAGGCCAAGAACTCGCTCTTGCGCGCCGTGCTCACCTCCACGGACAACGGCATCGTGGCAGTGGACCGCGCGGGCCGCGTGACGGTGTGCAACCCCGTGGCGGGGCGGTTGTTGCGCCTCACCGAGTCCGACGCCCTGGGGCGTCCCGTGGACGAGGTGTGGCCGCGCTCCGGGCTGGAGCGGGTGCTTTCGGCCGGGCGGCCGGAGACCGCGCGCATCGAACGCGTGTTCGACCAGGAGCTGCTCTGCGGCACCCTGCCCCTGACCGTGCGCGGCGAGACGGTGGGGGCCGTGGCCACGATCCACGACGCCCAGAAGATCCGCAAGCTGGAGGCCACCCTGCGCCTGCGCGGCCTGGCCTCGGGCCACGTGGCCACGGCGCGCCTGGAGGACGCGCACGGGGAGAGCCCTGCCCTGGCCCACGCCGTGGCCATGGCCAGGGACTACGCGCGCACCGGCGACACGGTGCTCCTGCATGGCGAGACGGGCACGGGCAAGGAGCTTTTCGCCCAGGGCATCCACAACGCGAGCCCGCGCCGGGCCGGCCCCTTCGTGGCGGTGAACTGCGCGGCGCTGCCCGGCCAGCTTCTGGAGAGCGAGCTGTTCGGCTACGTGCCCGGGGCCTTCACCGGGGCCAGCCAGAAGGGCAGGCCAGGGCTCTTCGAGCTGGCCCACGGGGGCACCATCTTCCTGGACGAGATCGCGGAGATGGAGCCCGGCACGCAGGGCAAGCTCCTGCGCGTGCTCCAGGAGCGCAAGGTGATGCGCCTGGGCAGCGACCAGGTGATCCCCGTGGACGTGCGCGCCGTGGCGGCCACCAACCGGGACCTGGGGGCGCTGGTGGCCGAGGGGCGCTTCCGGGCCGACCTCTACTACCGCCTGAACGTGCTGCGCCTGCGCTTGCCGCCTCTGCGGGCGCGCTCCGGGGACGTGCCGGGGCTGGCCGCGCGTTTCCTCGACCAGGCCAGCGGGCGTCCCGGCCGCTTCCAACTCTCCGGGGGGGCGCTCCGGGCGCTGGCGGCGCACCCTTGGCCGGGCAACGTGCGCGAGCTGCAGAACGTGATGGCCCGGGTGGCGGCCACGCACCGGGGCCGCACGGTGGACGAGGCGCTGGTGCGCGAGCTTCTGGACGAGGCCCCCGCGCTCCGGGAGGGGCACGGCGAGCAAGGGGGCGGGGCGGGATTCCCGGGGCCAGCGGGAGGAGCCGGAACGGGGAACGCCGGGAGTGCCGGGGGAGCCGCTCCAGGGTCGGGGCCAGGGTCCGCCGGAGGCCTCCGCGCCGCCGAACGCGCCCGCCTGGAGGACGCCCTCTCACGCGCCCGGGGCCGCGTGGGCGAGGCGGCGGCGCTGTTGGGCGTGAGCCGCTCCACGCTCTGGAGGAGGATGAGGGCGCTGGGGTTGGAGAAAAATTAAAGAAACCCGATCACCAACACCCGAACGCCGCTTCGCGTCACACCGGATCTCGCGTCGTGCAATGACATGAAATTTTAATTATCATCGCCACTGGCATATGCTATCGACGGCACACACCCCACGAACCACAGGAGGCCGTCATGTTCGCACCGCTTGTTCCGATATACATTTCGTCAATCTATCCAACATCCATCCCAGGCCCGCTGCCTCGCCGCATGGCCCGCTGCACCCCAGACATGAAGTCCGCCTTGCTCTCCCTGGCGGACGAAGTGCTGCCACTGGCCGGACGGCTCGTTCTTTCCGACCTGTTCCGCTCCTACGAGGAACAAAACCAGGCCCACAAGGACTTCGTCTCCGGCAAGAAGGATGCCTACAGCCCCCCGCCGGGTCGCAGCTTCCACGAGTCCGGCCGGGCCTTCGATCTGGACCTGAAGGCCCTGGGCTCACTGGGGGCTACGGGCGACAGGTTGACCGTCTTCCACAAACTCGCCGCCCGGCACGGCGTGACGCCGATCACCGCGCCTGACATCAAGCAGAAGGAGGCATGGCATTTCGAGCTGCGCGGCAGCCACCAGACGGTCTACGACTATTACGCCGCCGGGAAGGGCACGAACATGAAGCCCGCCTCGGCGGCGGCCGCCAGCGCCATCGTTTCCGCGGGCCTCCGGGTGGATTTCCTGGGCGATACCCCTGTGCCGGGCTACGTCCAATCCGGTCTGATCCGGCTCGGCCAGGACATTGGAAACCTGGACGGCCAGATCGGCCCCGGAACCCGCAAGGCCTTGCGGAACCTGGGCATCAGCGCCCAGGAACCCGAAGATATGGCGCAGGCAGTGGAGGCCCTGCTGATGGTGAACTTCCCGAAGGAATACTTCGTGGCTCAAGTGGACGGCGAGGAGTCTTGAGCGCGGGGGCCGGGAGAACGCACACCCGCCCCCTACCCGTCCCTCTTCACGCCCTCGGGCGAGAACGCGGGCAGGCACACGGCCACGTAGGACGCGCCGCCCGGGTGGGGCGGCGCTTCTGGGAGTGAGCCGTTCCACGCTCTGACGGCGCATGCGGCGTCGGGCGCGGGGAAAGGGTGACAAGGGAGCTTCCTTGACAAACCGTACGCCGTGTGTAGCATACACAAATGAACAGCCGCGAGATCATCCGCAGACTGGAGAAATGTGATTTCGCGCTGTTGCGGGTGAACGGCAGCCATCACGTGTTCGGAGGTCCCCACGGGCAGCGGGTGGTGGTGCCCCACCACGGCAAAGGGCGCGACATCCCGACAGGCACGTTGCGCAACATCTTCCGCCAGGCCGGATGGGCCTGGCCGCCCGAGACGGAGGAGCCCAGGTGAGCGGCATACGCAAACACTATCCCGTGATCCTGCACAGCGACGACGGCGTGGCCTACGGCGTCACCGTGCCGGACATGCCCGGGTGCTTCAGCCACGGCGAAACGCTTGAAGAGGCTCTTTCCAACGTTCAGGAGGCCGTGGAGGCCTGGCTGTTCGACGCCGAGGAGGCCCCGCCCGCCAGCGCGCCCGGGGACGTGCTGGCCCTGGCCGAGGCCGAGGGCGGCACGCTGGCATTCGTGGAACTGGACCTCTCCTTCCTGGACCGCGAGCCCGTGCGCGTGAACATCAGCCTGCCCCGGCGCAGGCTGGAGCGCATCGACGAGGCCGCGAAGAGGCTGGGGATGACCCGGTCGGGTTTCCTGGCCCACGCGGCGGAGCGGTTAGCCAACCAATAGCCGGGAACACCAATGAATATGGACTTTGACAGTATATCTCACTCTTTCATTTCGCAACAAATCAGGGATCACAGCCGCAAGGATATCTACCTTCAGAGTCTATACGAAAACGCATCTGCCTACTCTAGCAGCGGGCATGCCGACAACGACTTCCTGCCGCAACTCTTCAGCCGACAGAAGTCTCAATTTCATAGCCGCCTATTTGAGCTATCTCTATACAACCTACTAACAATCAACGACATCAAGCTGCTCCCAGCAAATCAAGGCCCTGACTTTAAATTTAAACTTCATAACAAAACAATCTGGATTGAAGCAACATCCCCAACCCCATCAGGCATTCCAGAGCAGGATAGTCAATCTCCTGTCAGACATTTTTATCATCAGGAATGCTTATTGCGCATCACCTCAGCATTCAAAGACAAATCTGAAAAGTTCAAGCTATACATCGACCAAGACATAGTCTCCAGTGATGACGTGTGCATTATTGCAATTGATTCCGGACAGCTTGATGGTTTTGGCTCGGGAATAAGTCAGATGCCGTTCGTTGTCGAGGCCACTTACCCAGTCGGCCCTTATGCAATACACTTTGACATACTCACCGGGAAAAAGACTGACTCAGGACACACGTTTCAAGATAAAATTGCAAAAAAACACACCAGCTCAAATATATATAAAGATAATTTTTTCACAACAGACCATTGTCATATCAGCGCGTGCCTTGGAGCATACTCTCAAACAGCTGGAATTTATAATGTTTGTATGGTGCATAATGCTCACGCACTAAACATATTACACCCAAACATACTCCCTTATGATTCAGAGTACGTTGCATCTTGCACCCAAGACATACTTTCCTTGAAGAACCTCATCCAGCCGAAGATGCCTATGGGATGATTCTGTAGTCCTTCAGGGTAATCAAACGAGAAGGCCGGAGAGGCGCACACCTCTCCGGCCATTTCAATCGTTTTACCTTCTTACGGCCTAGTAGCGGTAGTGGTCGGGCTTGTAGGGGCCGTCGGGGTTCATGTTCATGTACTTGGCCTGGGTCTCGGTGAGGCGGTCGAGCTTCACGCCCAGGCGCTCCAGGTGCAGGCGCGCCACTTCCTCGTCCAGGAGCTTGGGCAGGGTGTAGACGCCGATCTCGTACTTCTTGGTGGCCAGATCCACCTGGGCCAGGGCCTGGTTGGTGAAGCTGTTGGACATCACGAAGCTGGGGTGGCCCGTGGCGCAGCCCAGGTTCACCAGGCGGCCTTCGGCCAGCACCAGGATGGAGCGCCCGGACTTGAGCGTCCACTTGTCCACCAGGGGCTTGATCACGTCCTTGGTGCAGCCGTTGTCGCCCTCCAGGTAGTGCATGGCGATTTCAGAGTCGAAGTGGCCGATGTTGCAGATGATGGCGCCCTCGCGCATCTGCTCCATGTGCGCGCCGGTGATCACGTCGGCGCAGCCCGTGGCCGTGACGAAGATGTCGCCCAGCTTGCAGGCCTCGTCCATGGTGGTCACTTCGTAGCCTTCCATGGCGGCCTGGAGGGCGCAGATGGGGTCGATCTCGGTGACGATCACGCGCGCGCCGAAGCCGCGCATGGACTGGGCGCTGCCCTTGCCCACGTCGCCGTAGCCCGCCACCACGACCACCTTGCCGGCCACCATCACGTCGGTGGCGCGCTTGATGCCGTCGGCCAGGGACTCGCGGCAGCCATAGAGGTTGTCGAACTTGGACTTGGTGACCGAATCGTTCACGTTGATGGCCGGGAAGAGCAGCTCGCCGTCCTTGAGCATCTGGTAGAGGCGGTGCACGCCGGTGGTGGTCTCCTCGGAGACGCCCTTGATCTTGGCGGCCATGCGCTGGAAGCGGGTGGGGTCTGCCTTCACGGAGGCCTTGATGCGCTCCAGGATGATGGCGAACTCCTTGTTGTCGGTGGGCTGGTCCAGGATGGAGGGGTCCTTCTCGGCCTTGACGCCGTAGTGGATGAACAGGGTGGCGTCGCCGCCGTCGTCCACGATCAGGTCGGGGCCGGAGCCGTCGGGCCAGGTGAGGGCCATCTCGGTGCACCACCAGTAGTCTTCCAGGGTCTCGCCCTTCCAGGCGTACACGGCGGAGGTGTTGGCCTGGGCGATGGCGGCGGCGGCGTGGTCCTGGGTGGAGTAGATGTTGCAGCTGGCCCAGCGCAGGTCCGCGCCCAGCTCGTGCAGGGTCTCGATGAGCATGGCGGTCTGGATGGTCATGTGCAGGCTGCCCGCCACCTTCAGGCCCTTCAGGGGCTTCCGCGGGCCGTACTTGGCGCGCACGGCCATGAGGCCGGGCATCTCGTTCTCGGAGATGATCATCTCCTTGCGGCCCCAGTCGGCCTGGGACATGTCGGCAACCTTGTGGGACAGGGTCAGTTCAAGGGGCTTCACGCTCATTTGGTTTCCTCCGTTTCGGGCCTGCGCGCGGCGTAGACGCCAAGGGCCAGGCCGTTGTTGACGTTTCTTTCCTCGAATCGCTCCAGCGTCAGCCCGGCCTCGCCGAGCCAGCGCGACATCTCGTCACGGGAAAAGCCGAGCCAGCGGTCGCCGAAGCGTTCGCGCAGGCGTTCGTCGCCGTGCTTGAGGTAGTCGGCCACCACCAGCGTGCCGCCGGGAGCCAGCACGCGG
The DNA here is from genome assembly GCF_013019105.1 of Fundidesulfovibrio magnetotacticus. Classification (NCBI taxonomy): domain Bacteria; kingdom Pseudomonadati; phylum Thermodesulfobacteriota; class Desulfovibrionia; order Desulfovibrionales; family Desulfovibrionaceae; genus Fundidesulfovibrio; species Fundidesulfovibrio magnetotacticus. The sequence goes on along the minus strand of NZ_BLTE01000004.1, from coordinate 118,350 downwards.
CGGGCCTCCCGCAGCGCGGCGGCGGGGTCCGAAAGGTGATGCAGGGTAAGGCTCAACACCGCCGCCTGGACCTCGGCGTCGGCCAGGGGCAGGTGCTCCAGCTCCCCCACGCGCAGACTGGCCAGGGCAAGTCCGGGCTTGCGCCGGGCCAGTTCCAGCATGGCCGACGAGGCGTCCACCCCCACGAGCGACGCGGCCTTGGCCCCCAGGGCTTCCAGCAGGTCGCCGGGGCCGCAGCCCAGATCGGCGGCCTTGGCGCAGGTCGGCGTCAGCGACAGGATCAGGCCGTCCAGATCCAGCTCGCCCAGCACCTCGCGGCGCATGGCCCGCCAGTCCGGGGCGATGGCGTTGAAGAAGCGCCGGGTCTCCAGGGCGCGGGCGTCCAGGCACTGGCGCGCGCGGGCCAGGTCCTCGGGCGGTCCGCAGTCCCCGGCCAGGGGCTCCACGGCGGCGCGCAGAGGGGTGTCCGGGGCGCTGTAGAACACCCATAGCCCATCACGACGGGCGGTGAGAAGGCCTGATTCCACCAGGATGCGCAGATGCCTGGAGATGCGCGACTGCCCCATGCCCAGAACCCCCACGATCTCGCCCACGTTGAGCTCGAAGCGTGTGAGCAGGCGGTAGAGGCGCAGCCTCGTCTCGTCCGCCAGGGCCTTGAACACGGCCAGGGCCGGGCAGCCGTTCAACGGTGGCTCCGGGTGAGCACCCGGTCGGCCGCCAGGCCGCCGAGCAGGCCCCAGAAGGCCGAACCGATGCCGAAGAAGCTCACGCCCGACACCGTGACGAGCAGCGTCACCAGGGCGGCCTCGCGGCGGTCTGCCTCCTCCATGGCCTGGGTGAGCCCCGAGGCGATGGCCCCGAAAAGCGCCAGGCCCGAAACCACGGCGATGAGCGCTGGCGGCAGGGCCGTGAAGAGCCCCGTGAGCGCCGCGCCGAACGCCCCCACCACCAGGTAGCACGCCCCGCAGACCACGGCGGCCACATAGCGCCGCGAGGAGTCGGGGTGGGACTCGGGGCCGGTGCAGATGGCCGCCGTGATGGCCGCCAGGTTCACGCCGTGGCAGCCGAAAGGGGCCAGAAGCAGCGAGGCCAGGCCCGTGGAGGCCACCATGGGGCTGCCCGGGGCGTGGTAGCCGCTGGCGCGCATCACGCCCAGGCCCGTGGCGTTCTGGCCGGTCATGGTCACGAGGAACAGCGGCAGCCCCAGGCCGATCACCGCGCCCAGGCTGAACCGGGGTACGGTGAACACCGGTTGCGCCAGGCTGGCCGAGACGCCGGAGAAATCCAGCCCGCCCGTGAGCCCGGCGGCCGCGAACCCGGCCAGCAGCGTGCACACGATGGCGTAGCGCGGCGTGAGGCGCTTGGAGGCCAGATAGGCCGCGATCATGGTCCCGGCCAAAAGGGGCGCGGACTTCAGGAAGCCGAACACGTCCACGCCGAAGCGGAAGAGGATGCCCGCCAGCATGGCCGAGACCACCGGGCGCGGGATGCGGTCCATGAGCGCCTGGAAGAGCCCCGTCACCCCGCAGAGCGTGATGAGCGCCCCGGAGACCACGAAGGCCCCCACCGCCTCGGGATAGGGATACGCCGCCCACCCGGCCGCCAGCACGGCCAGGCCCGGGGTGGACCACGCCGTGACCACGGGCTCGCGGTAGCGCAGGGAGAGCCAAATGCCCGTGACGCCGGAGCCCACGCAGATGGCCCAGATCCAGCTGGCCAGATGGGCCTGGTCCAGGCTGGCGGCGCGCGCCGCCTGGAAGATGATAGCCGCCGGGCCGCCGAAGGAGACGGCCACGGCCACCAGCCCGGCCGTAAGGGCGGAGACGGAGAAGTCCCGCGCGAAGGCGCGGCGGGATGGAACGCGGGTGCTGGGTGCTGCGGCGGTGTTCATAGGTGATTAATCTTTATATCAAGATATCTTGATATGAGGCTTTAATGATCCGTGCCGCTCCTGTCAAGTGGCGGGCGAAACGGGTGAGGCCACCGGGGCCGGTGTGCGGGGACGGCCAGGGGAGGGGCCGGCATGGACGTTGCGGGCGGCGCGGGATGTTCCGACTCGAGGCGTGCGCGGGGAAACGGTCCGGGGCGGGCCGCCCCTCCGGCGTTACGCCGCCGGAACGCGGCCTGGCCTGTGCACCGGCAGGTTGAAGCAGAACACGCTGCCCTGCCCCTCGCGCGGGGGGTCCACCCAGATGCGCCCGCCGTGGCGCGCCACGATGTGGCGGCAGATGGCCAGCCCCAGGCCCGTGCCCTTGGGCTTGTCCTTGAGGGTGTCCTTGTGGGAGTGCTGGTGGAACTTGTCGAAGATCTTCTCGGCCTCCTCCTCGGAGACGCCGGGGCCGGTGTCTTCCACGCAGATCAGGAGCATGCCGGACTCGTCCATGCCCGCCTCCACGAGCACGTAGCCCTCCTCGGTGAACTTGAGGGCGTTGTCCAGGAGGTTGATGAGCACCTGGAGGATGCGGTCGCGGTCGCCCACGGCGTCGGGGAGGTTGCGCGGCAGCTCCAGGCGCAGGTGCACGTGGGGCCGGTTGTCGATGCGCCCTTCCACGGCCATCACGGCGTCCGCGATCACCTCGCTGAGGCTCAGGGGCTCGTCGCGCCAGGGCATCTTGCCGGACTCGATGCGCGTCAGGTCCAGCACGTCGTTGATGAGCCGCGTGAGCCGCTCGGACTCCTTCTCCACGATCTCCAGGTTGCGAAGCAGACGCCGGGCTTTGGCGTCGCTGGGGTGCCCATCGGGCGGCCGGAAGTAGCGCTCGAAGTCCCGGGCGATGAGCCGGGCGAAGCCCATGATGGAGGTGAGCGGCGTGCGCAACTCGTGGGACACCGACGAGAGAAACCCCGATTTGAGCCGCTCCAGCTGCTTGAGCTGCTGGTTGGCGGCCTCCATCTCGGCCACCTTGCGGAAGAGCGCGCGCGTGCGCACCTCCACCTTGGCCTCCAGGCGCTGGTTCAGGCTCTCCAGAAGGGCCTCGGCCTTCTTGCGCTGGCCAACCTCCTGCTCCAGCCGGGCCATGGCCTCCTGGAGTTCGCGCGTCTTGGCCCGGATGAGCCTGTCCTGGTTGTCGTTGACGGCCTTGAGGTCCATCTCGGAGTCCGCCAGGCGGTCGAGTTTTTCCTCCAGCTCGCGGTTCATCTCGCGGATGCGCCGGTGCAGGAAGCAACTCTCCAGGGCCTGGGCCGTGTTGCCCAGGAGGATGGAGAGGATGGTCAGGGTCACTTCGGAGAGCTCCGGGGCGGGTTCCTCCACCAGTGCCAGAAACATGCCCCGGGTGCGCGAGGCCGTGGTGAGCACGTGCAGGAGGCGCTTGGGTCCGCCAGGACCGGGGGGATCGAGCACGGCGCGCTTTTCGCGCAGGGCGAAGGCGAAGAGGCCGCGCTCCACGCTGGCGTCGGCCAGGGCCTGCAGCTCGCGCCGGGCCTCCGCAGGGGAGGCCGTGGCCAGGCGGAAGCTGGAGTCGGCCTCGTCCACCAGCATGATGCCCACGGCCCGGAACGGCAGAAGGCCCTCCACCCGTTGCAGGCAGAGCTCCAGGATGGGTTCGGGGCCTTCGAGGGCCATCATGCTCATGGAGAAGTCGGAGAGGGCGGCGGCCTGGTCCAGGGCGGCCAGGGCGAAGCGGCTGGTTTCTTCCAGATGCCGCGCGCGGGGGTCGTCGGGGCAGGCTTCGGGGGCGTCAGCTTGTTCCATGGCCGTTCAGGAAGATGGCTTCAAGTTGAACGAACTGGTCTTCCACGCGGGTGAGCACGGCGTCGGCCACGCCGGGGGGCGCGCCGAGGCGGTCGAAGGCCGCTGTGTCCAGGGGCATGAGGACGCTCTGGCCCGAAGACCCCAGGGCCAGGGCCTCGGCCAGGAAGTCGGCGGCGTGCACGATGGCCGCGTCGCGTTCGTCGGCGCAAAGGGAGGGCTCGTGGTGGCAGCGTGCGGCCTCCACCAGCCCCGGGGGGAGCTTCCAACCCGACAGCAGGGCCGCGCCGGCCTGGCAGTGGTCCGCGCCCAGGGCCTTGCGCTCGGCGGCCACGAGGCTCGCGCCCACGGAGCGCACTTCCTGGAGGGCGCGTCGCACGCGGTCTGGCTCGCACTGGATGAAGAGCAGCAAGCCCACGTCGTGCAGCAGCCCCGCCACGAAGAAGCGCTCCGTGTTGGGCATGCCCAGGGCGGAGGCCAGGGCGCGCGCCGCGCAGGCGCAGGCCAGGCTGTGCCGCCAGAACTGGCGCACGTCCAGGATGTCCTGGGGCACGTGGGAGAAGAGGTCCATCACCGACATGCCCAGGGCCAGGGCCGAAAGCTGCTGCACGCCGATGACCGTTACGGCGCGCGTGATGGTGTCGATGCGCTGGGGGAAGCCGTAGAGGGCGCTGTTCACCAGCTTGAGGAGCCTTGCGGCCAGTCCGGGATCGGTCTGGATGATGGCGGCGGCCGTGGCCGGGGAGGTGCCCGGGTCGTCCATGGCGCGCGAGAGGGCGGCCAGCACCTCGGGCATGGCCCCCAGGGACCGGTTGCAGCCGACCAGGGCCTGCACGTCCAGGGGCGGCAGGTCCGCGCCGGGGCGTTCGGCCGGGAGGTCGTCGGGGAGCCTGAGCACCTCGCGCCCCTCCTCGAGCATGCGGGCGATGCGCGGCACGCAGAGGCGGAAAACGTCCTGGACGAAGGGATGGGTGAGGTCGTTGCGGGCCAGGCGTCCGGCGGCCAGGTCCTGGGCGCGGGCGGCGAGTTCTTCGGGGATGTTGTCCCCGGCGTCGGCCAGGGAGGGCTGGCGCTCGCCCTGCACGGCCACGGCGGCCACGCCCCAGGACTTGAGCACGCTGATGGCCCGGTCGGAAAGCCGCATGCCCGAGCCCATGAGCAGGCGTCCGTTGACGTCCCGCACCGGCTGGGAGAGCACGAGGCCCGGCCTGAGGTCGCTCACGCGCATGAACCGCTCCGTACGCCAGGCGGTCGCGCCGTGGCACCGATGGATCGGCGTCGAATTCAGACGATCGGAGTCGTTTTGTCAAGAGCGACGCGGCGTTTGCCGGGCATGGGGTCTTGGCGTCGGGGCCGGGAAGGCGTAGGCTCCTGCGCATGGACACCCCCCGCCTCCTCCAGACCGCCGGACCGGCGGACATCGAACGGCAGAGTTTCGCCATCATCGACTCCCTCGTGCCCGAGCCGCGCCCCTTCGAGGGCGCGCAGTGGGAGGTGGCGCGCAGGCTGGTGCACACCTCGGCGGACTTCGAACTGCTCTCGCTCCTGCGCTTCTCCCCGGGCGCGGTGCGCGCGGGCGTGGCCGCGCTGCGTTCCGGGGCCACGGTGGTCACGGACACGCGCATGTGCCAGGTGGGCATCCCCGGGCGCAGGCTCGATTCCCTGGGCAGCCGCAGCGTGTGCTACATGGACGACCCGGACCTGGCCGTGCGCGCCAGGGAGCAGGGCGTGACGCGCGCGCGCCTGGCCGTGGACGAGGCCGCGCGGCTCTCGGGGCCGGTGGTGTTCGCGGTGGGCAACGCGCCCACGGCGCTTCTGCGCCTGATGGAACTCATGGACGTCGGGCGCATCGCCCCGGAGCTGGTGGTCGGCATGCCCGTGGGCTTCGTGAACGCGGCGGAGTCCAAGGCGCTGCTCATGGAGCGCTCCGACGCGCCCTGGATCGCCATCGAGGGCCGCAAGGGCGGCTCGGCCCTGGCGGCGGCGTGCGTCAACGCGCTTGCGGAGATGGCGCTGCGGGCGGGCTGAGCGCGAGAGCGGCGCACAAGGATCGGGGCGCTTTCGCCCCGGCCGCGACAATCACCGCGCGCCCCGGGGCGGTGGATCCCCGCCCCGGATCGGAACCGGCTAGACGTTGAACAGGAAGTGCATCACGTCGCCGTCCTTGACCACGTACTCCTTGCCCTCCTGGCGCAGCACTCCGGCGGCGCGGCAGGCCGCCTCGGTGCGGTGGGCGGTGTAGTCCTGGTAGGCGATCACTTCGGCGCGGATGAAGCCCCGCTCGAAGTCCGTGTGGATCACCGAGGCCGCCTTGGGGGCCTTCCAGCCCTGCTCGATGGTCCAGGCGCGCACCTCTTTCGGGCCAACGGTGAAGTAGCTCACCAGCCCCAGCACGCCGTAGCCGGTGCGGATCACCTGGTCCAGGCCCGAGCTTTCCACGCCGTAGGACTCCAGGAACTCCGCGCGTTCGGCGTCGTCCAGGGCGGCCATTTCCTCTTCCATGCGGGCCGAAACCTTCACCACGGGCGCGCCCGTCTTCGCGGCGTGGGCGCGCACGGCCTCCACGGCCGCCGAGTCGGCCTCCAGGCCCGCCTCGTCCACGTTGGCGCAGTAGATCACCGGCTTGGCCGTGATGGGCCCGAGCTCCGCGTAGAGTTCGGCCATGGCCCCCTCCTGGCGGCCTTCCAGGGCCGAGGCGGGCAGGCCTTCCATCAGGTGCGCCAGGAGCTTTTCCGCCACGGCCAGCTTGGCCTGGTGCTCCTTGCCCGCACGGGCCTGCTTGCGCAGGCGGTCCATGCGGTTCTCCAGGGCCTGGGCGTCGGCCAGGATCAGCTCCGTCTCGATGACCTCGATGTCCGTGAGCGGGTCCACCTTGCCGTGCACGTGCACTACGTCGTCGTCCACGAAGCAGCGCACCACGTGCAGGATGGCCTGGGTCTCGCGGATGTTGGCCAGGAACTTGTTGCCCAGGCCTTCGCCCTTGCTCGCGCCCTTGACCAGGCCCGCGATGTCGGTGAATTCCACCGTGGCGGGCAGGGTCTTCTGGGGCTTGGCCAGGCTGGTCAGGGCGTCCAGGCGCGGGTCGGGCACCGGGACGATGGCCTTGTTGGGCTCGATGGTGCAGAAGGGATAGTTGGCGGCCTGGGCGTTCTGCGCCCGGGTGAGGGCGTTGAAGAGCGTGGACTTGCCCACGTTGGGCAGCCCGACGATACCTATGGAAAGGGGCATGGCGTCACCTTGGCTTCTGGGGATGCGCTCCGGGGTGCCGGAGACGGGTCGCGCGGCTCATACACCGCCTCGCCCCGGGAGTCCAGCGCCCCCCTTGGCTTGGCCCCGACGCTCCGCTATAGGCCGGGGAACGCCATGCACCACGCCGCACTCCTTCTCCTGGCCGCCCTGCTGGCGGTCCTGCCCGCCGCCGGTCCCGCCCGGGCCGCCGACCCCATCCCCCAGGCCGAAGTGCCCGGCGTGAGCCGCCCCGTCATCGTGGGCGGCGACCGCGACTATCCGCCCTACGAATTCCTCGACGCCAAAGGCCAGCCTGCGGGCTACAACGTGGACCTCACCCGGGCCATCGCCGAGGTGATGGGCCTGCGCGTGGAGTTCCGCCTGGGGGCCTGGAACGAGATGCGCACCGCCCTCAACGAAGGCGGCGTGGACATCCTCCAGGGCATCTCCTACTCCGAGGAGCGCCTGAAGGAAGTGGACTACGCCCCGCCCCACACCACCGTGAACCACGCCATCTTCGCCCACCGGGGCGCGCCGCCCGTGGACTCCCTGGAGGGCCTGCGCGGAACGCGCGTGGCCCTGCACAAGGGCGGCATCATGCACGACACCATTCGCCAGATGGGCTTCGAGCACGACCTCGTCTTCAGCGACACCCCCGCCGACGCCCTGCGCCTGCTGGCCTCCGGGCGCTGCGACTACGCCGTCACGGCCATGCTGCCGGGCATGTACATCATCCGCGAGAACCACCTGGACAACCTGGAGGTGGTGGCCCGCTCCGTGGCCACGGTGCGCTACGGCCACGCCGTGCGCAAGGGCGACGACCTGCTCCTGGGCCGCTTCAGCGAGGGCCTGGCCATCCTGGACCAGACCGGCAAATACGAGGAAATCCGCCAGAAATGGCTGGGCGTGCTGGAGAACAGGCCCATCAAGTGGAGCGAGGCCCTGCGCTCTATCTCCCTGGTGCTCGCGCCCATGGCCGCCCTGCTCCTGGGCTCCATGATCTGGACACACACCCTGCGCCGCCGCGTGGCCGAGCGCACCCGCTCGCTCTCCAGCGCCCTGGACCAGCTGCGCGAGAACCAGCGCCAGCTCCTCCAGGCCGACAAGATGGCCGCCCTGGGCACCCTGGTCTCGGGCGTGGCTCACGAGATCAACAACCCCAACGGGCTCATCCTGCTCAACCTGCCCATGCTCAAGAAGGTCCAGACGGACACGGGCCGCATCCTGGAAGAGTACCGCGATGCCCACGGAGACTTCACCCTGGGCGGCATCCCCTACGAGCGCATGCGCCGGGAGCTGCCCGTGATGCTCGAAGAGATGCAGGAGGCCGCCGTGCGCATCAAGCGCATCGTCAACGACCTCAAGGACTTCGCCAGACGCGACGAAGGCGCCGGCTCCGAACTGGTGGACGCCAACGACGCCGCGCGCAAGGCCCTGCGCCTGGTGGAGGCCGCCCTGCGCAAGGCCACCCGCCGCTTCACGGCCTCCTACGCCCAGGACCTGCCCACCGTGCGCGGCTCCAGCCAGCGCGTGGAGCAGGTGCTCGTGAACCTGCTGCTCAACGCCTGCCAGGCCCTGCCCTCGCCCGACCGGGCCATCCGCCTGGAGACCCGCGCCGAGGACCAGGGGCGCGCAGTGGCCCTGGTGGTGCAGGACGAGGGCGTGGGCGTGGACCCCCAGGACCTGCCGCACCTCACCGACCCCTTCTTCACCACCAAGCGCGCCACCGGCGGCACGGGCCTGGGGCTTTCGGTGTCGGCGGGCATCGTCAAGGAGCTGGGCGGGAGCATCCGGTTCGAGTCGCGCCCGGGGCAGGGAACCACCGTCACCGTGCGCCTGCCCGCCGCGCCCGAGGAGGCCGAATGAACACTCAAAGCCCCGCCTTCAAGATCCTCCTTGTGGACGACGAGCCCGCCTGGCTGCGCTCCATGGCCCTCACCCTGGAGTCCTCGGCGGGCTACACCAACATCCTGGCCTGCCTGAGCGGCGAGGAGGCCCTGGGCATCCTGGAGCGCGGCGAGGTGGGCCTGGCGCTTTTGGACCTGACCATGCCCGGGCTCTCCGGCGAGGAGCTGCTGGCCCTCGTGGGCGAGCGCCACCCCGAGGTGGCCTGCATCATCGTCAGCGGGCTCAACCAGCTCCAGAGCGCCGTGCGCTGCATGAAGCTCGGGGCCTGGGACTACTTCGTCAAGACCGACGACGAGGACCGCATCGTGGGCGGCGTGCGCCGCGCCGTGCGCATGCTGGAACTGCGCGAGGAGAACCGCCTGGCCCTCTCGCGCCTCACCGCCGGGGGGCCTGCCACCCCCGAGGCCTTCGCGGGGATCATCACGCGCTCGCGCGCCATGCTCTCCATCTTCGCCTACGTGGAGGCCGTGGCCCCGAGCCCCCAGCCGCTCCTGGTGACCGGCGAATCGGGCGTGGGCAAGGAGAACCTGGTGCGCGCGGCCCACGCCCTCTCTGGGCGCTCCGGGCCGCTTGTCTGCGTCAACGTGGCCGGGCTCGACGACGCCATGTTCGCGGACACCCTCTTCGGCCACGTGCGCGGGGCCTTCACCGGCGCGGACGGCCCCCGCAAGGGCATGGTGGGCGAGGCCTCGGGCGGCACGCTCTTCCTGGACGAGGTGGGCGACCTCTCCGTGCCCTCCCAGGTGAAGCTCCTGCGCCTGCTCCAGGAGGGCGAATACTTCCCCCTGGGCTCCGACCAGCCCCGGCGCAGCAACGCCCGGGTGATCGTGGCCACCCACCGCGACCTGGCCGCCCGCGAGGCAGCCGGGGAGTTCCGGCGCGACCTCTACTTCCGCCTGCGCACCCACCACGTGCACGTGCCCGCCCTGCGCGAGCGCAAGGAGGACATCGAGCCCCTTCTGCGCCACTTCCTGGCCGAGGCCGCCCGCGAGCTGGGCAAGCCCGTGCCCACCCCCCCGCGCGAGCTGGCCGGACGCCTGGCCTGCTACCCCTTCCCAGGCAACGTGCGCGAGCTGCGCGCCATGGTCTACGACGCCGTGAGCGTCCACCCCGGCCGCACCCTCTCCATGGCGGCCTTCGAGAAGGCCATCTGCCAGGAGCACGGCCATCCCGCCCCTCCGGGGGAGCCCAACCCCTTCGCCAGTTTCGAGCGCCTGCCCAGCTTCTCCGAGGCGGCCAGGCATCTGGTGCAGGAGGCCATGGCCCGCGCCGGGGGCAACCAGACCCTGGCGGCAAGGCTCCTGGGCATCTCCCAGCCCGCCCTGAGCAAGCGCCTCAAGGCCATGCGCGAGAGCGGGCCGCAGGGCTGACCCCCCGCGCCGCCCACAGGGACGGTCCGCCGCCCGGCGCGCCCATAACCTCCTGCATGGTCATTCCCGAAAGAAACATTGGCAACATCGGGAATTGACTTGTCTTTTCAGGCAACCCTCCGCCGCCCATAGCCCAGGTTATCCCCCTTCGCGCCGCCCCACGATCATCTTTGAACGATTCTTTCTATGATTCCGGCATCATGCCCGGAACGTGCCCCTTGGCATCATCCCTGCTTGATCCCACTCGGGCGGGGCAGCATCCCTCCCGCGACACCCTTCCCGGCCGCGCCCAGGCCCGCGCGCGCCGTGGCATCCACCGTCCGGGCCGAAGCGAACCCTAGGAGGGATCATGTCCGTGAACATCAAGGCGATCGTCCCGCTGCTGGCGGGCGTGCTGGTCTGGCTTCTGCCCGCGCCCGCTGGGCTCTCGCCCCAGGCGTGGACCTATTTCGCGCTCTTCGTGGCCGTTGTGGCCGGGCTCGTGCTGGAACCCATCCCGCCCGCCCTCACGGGGCTCATGGGCGTGACGGCGGCCGCCGCGCTCCAGCTCATCCCCTCCGCGCCCGGCAAGGCCGCCACGGCGGGCAGCTCCATCAACTGGCTGCTCTCGGGCTTCTCCAACTCCACGGTCTGGCTCATTTTCGCGGCCTTCATGTTCGCCATGGGCTACGAGAAGACCGGCCTGGGCAAGCGCATCGCGCTCACGCTCATCAAGCTCATGGGGCGGCGCGCCCTGGGCCTGGGCTACGCGGTGGCCCTGGCCGACCTGGCCCTGGCCCCCTTCATGCCCTCCAACACGGCGCGCTCGGGCGGCACCATCTACCCCGTCATCAAGAACATCCCGCCTCTCTACGGCTCCACGCCCGAGAACAACCCGCGCGGCCTCGGGGCCTACCTCATGTGGACGGCCCTGGCCACCACGTGCGTCACCTCGTCCATGTTCCTCACGGGCCTGGCCCCCAACCTGCTGGCCCAGTCCATGGTGGAGAAGACCGCCAAGGTGGCCCTCACCTGGAACGACTGGTTCGTGAGCTTCCTCCCCGTGGGCGTGATCCTCTTCCTGATCACCCCGCTTTTGGCCTACGTGCTCTATCCGCCCAGCCAGAAGAAGTCCGACGACGCCCCGGTGTGGGCCGGCGCGGAGCTGGCCAAGCTGGGCGCGGTGAAGGGCAAGGAGATCCTCATGGCCCTCCTGGCCGTGGGCGCGCTGGCCAGCTGGATCTTCCTGGACAAGCAGATCAACGGCACCACGGTGGCCATCGTGGCCATCTGCCTCATGGTGCTGCTCAAGGTGGTGAGCTGGGACGACATCGTGGGCAACAAGCAGGCCTGGAACGTTCTGGCCTGGTTCGCCACCCTGGTCACCCTGGCCGACGGCCTGGGCAAGGTGGGCTTCCTGGAATGGTTCGCCAAGGCCATCTCGGCCTCGCTGCAGGGCTATTCGCCCACGGCCACGCTCATCGGCCTGACCGTCGTGTTCTTCCTCAGCCACTACATGTTCGCCTCGGTCACGGCCCATGTGGCGGCCATGCTCCCCGTGATGCTGGCGGCGGCCATGGCCGTGCCCGGCCTGAACATTCCCCTCGCCTCCATGATGCTGTGCTCCACCCTGGGCATCATGGGCGTCATCACGCCCTACGGCACGGGACCCTCGCCCATCTACTACGGCTCGGGCTACATCAAGGGGCGCGAGTTCTGGATGCTGGGCCTGGTGTTCGGCCTGGTCTACCTGGGCGTGTTCCTGCTGGTGGGCTTCCCCTGGAACCTGGCCAGAATGTAGCCACCCCGCCTTCCTGTCCGGCCCGCCTCGCGCGGGCCGGACATCCCGGCCTGCGGGCCGATCTCCCCCACCCGGCCCGGACGTCCGCAGACCGCGAGGCCGCTCCCGCACCCGCGTGCTTTCCGCGCCGATCCGTGGTATGGGCCTGATACCCGCGCCGTCCGGCGGGAACCCGATCGCGGGGGACAACCATGCTCAGGCGTTTCTCCATGGCCGCGCGCCTCTTCGGACTGGTGGGGCTCTTCACGCTCAGCACGGCGGCGTCGCTGGCCTTCGTGACCGCCGTCTCCCACCGCCTTGAAGAAGTGGTGGTGCAGCACACCCAGCAGATCATGCTCCATGGCGAGCGGGCCAAGATCAAGGCCGCCACCCACTCCATGGCCCTCACCCTGGCCTCTGGGCTCAAATTCGCCAAGACAGAGGCCGAACGCAAGGCGCTCATCCGCGAGGTGCTCGACCCCGTGCGCTTCGAGGAGGACGCCTCGGGCTACTTCTTCGTCTACCAGGGCACGGTGAACGTGGCCCTGCCGCCCAAGCCCGACCTGGAAAACCAGGACCTCAAGGACTTCGTGGACGCCGACGGCGTGTACTACGTGCGCGAGCTCTCGGCCATGGCCCACGCCGGGGGCGGCTTCGTGAGCTACATCTTCCCCCGCCCCGACGGCCCCGAGGAACGCAAGGTCTCCTTCGCGGAGATGATCCCGGGCACGGACATGTGGGTGGGCACGGGGGTATACCTGGGCAACGTGACCCGCGAGGAGGAGCGCATCGGCGAGGCGGTGCGGGGGCTGTTCAACCGGGCGCTCACGGTTTCCGGGCTGGGCATGACGGCCATCGTGATCGCTCTGGCGCTTGTGAGCCTGGCCATAGCGCGCAGCGTGGCCCTGCCCCTGGCCGAGGCCACCCAGGCCGCCGAGCGCATCGCCTCGGGCGACCTGGACGTGCGCCTGGCCGCCTCGGGCCGCGACGAGGCCGCCAGGCTCCAGGGGGCGCTCAACCGCATGGCGGGCATGCTGCGCGAGAACATCCGCGAGATCCAGGCCCGGCGCGAGGAGGCCGAGGAGAAGGCCAAGGTGGCCGAAGAGGCCCTGGGCCAGGCCCGCAAGGCCAACCAGGAGGTGGTGGCCCAGGTGGCCCTGCGCGTGGAGAGCCTCCAGAAAATCTCGGATTCGGTGGCCCACCAGCTGCGCAACCCCACCACCATCATCGGCGGGCTGGCGGGGCTTCTGCTCAAGAAACCGGCGCTCCAGGAGAAATACCTGGACTATCTCGACGGCATCCTGGACGCCGCCCGGCGCATCGAGCGCATCACGGCGGCGGTGAAGGAATACAGCGCCATCCATGTGGACGCCGTGACGGAATTTCCGGCCCAGGAACTGCTGGAGGAGGCCCGCCGGGCGGGCGAGAGCGCGGCGCGGGAGCTGGGCGTGTCCGTGGCCTGGGAGGTGGAGCCTTCACCGGCCGCCTTGCTGGCCGACCGCGACCTGCTGGCCATGGCCGTGCGCGAGGTGACGGTGAACGCCGTGGAGGCCCTGGTCCCGGCCGGAGGGCGGGTGTCCCTCTCGGCGCGCCACGGCACCGACGGCTTCGACCTGGCCGTGGCCGACACCGGCCGGGGCATGGGCCCCGAAGAGATGGAATACGTACTGGACCCCTTCTACAGCACCAAGAGCGTGGGCGTGGGCATGGGGCTCACCAAGGCCAACCGGGCGCTCCAGGAGCACGGAGGGCGCATCGTGATCGAGAGCCAGCCCGGGGCCGGGGCCGTGGTGCGCATGATCCTGCCCGAGGGCGGCCGCGCCCGGGCGCACGTGGAGGATTGAAGGCGGAAAACGAAGCACGGCGGGCCTCCGCGAAAGGTCGCGAAGGCCCGCCGTGTCGGGAATCCTTGTGGCCGCTACCTGTCCTTGCCCAGGTACTGCACCATCTCCGGGTCGGAGAGGAGCATGGAGAGCGACTCGCTCAGCACGTCGTTGAGCATGCGCGCGTTGGCGTTCTCGTCCGGGGCCAGGGCCATCTCCTTTTCGTGGGTCACGGGGTAGGAACCCTCCCAGCGGCCGGGGCCGTTGACCACCCGGGCGGACAGCACGCACTTCACCGTCACCTTGCGCGTCACCGTGAGCGACTGGGCCGTGTAGGCCAGCTCGCGCACCGTCACCGAGAGGGAGAGCGGCGCGCCCTCCTGCCAGGGCACGGGCTTGAAGCCCAGGTTGGAGAGGGTCTTCATCACTTCCTCGCCCACGGGCTTGGAGAGGTCGCCCCCTTCCACGGTGATGGCCGCCGTGCGCGAGCCGTCCGCGTTGCGGTAGCCGATGGGCTGGCCGTGACGCGCGTCCGAGACCTGCAGGGCCACGGTCTTGCCCTTGCCCACGTTGCCCGTGGGAACCTTGGCCTGGGGCGCGAGCGTCACGCTCTGGGGCGGCACGGCGGAGCAGCCCGCAAGCAAGATCAGGAAAGCCAACAACGGAAGAACGCGTTTCATGTGTTTGTCTCCTTGAGCTTAGCCGTCGTTTCCCACATGGCCGCCACCAATTCCTCCAGGCCCTCGCCCGTGAGGGCGGAGATCAGGCGCAGCTCCATGCCCCGTTCCCGGGCCGCGCGCAGCACGGCCTCGCGGGCATCGGGGGCCAGGAGATCGGCCTTGTTCACCGCGCGCAGCTGGGGGCGTTCGGCCAGTCCCGGGTCGTAGCGCACGAGCTCCTCGTCCACCAGGTCGAATCCGGCCAGTGGGTTGTCGCCCTGGATCTCCTCGGCCGAGAGCAGGTGCACCAGCAGGCGCGTGCGCGACACGTGCTTGAGGAAGTCGTGTCCCAGGCCCTGGCCCGCGTGCGCGCCTTCGATGAGCCCGGGGATATCCGCGGCCACCAGCTGCGCGCCGTCCTCGCCCTGGAGCACGCCCAGATTGGGGGTGAGCGTGGTGAAGGGGTAGGAGGCGATCTTGGGCCTTGCCGCCGACACCGCCGAAATGAGCGTGGACTTGCCCGCGTTGGGCAGCCCGATGATCCCCACCTCGGCCAGCAGGCGCAGCTCCAGGCGCAGGCGCTTCTCCTCGCCAGGCTCGCCGGGCTGGGCGAAGCGCGGGGCGCGGTTGGTGGAGGTCTTGAAGTGCATGTTGCCCTTGCCGCCCCGGCCGCCGTGCGCGGCCACCCATTCCTGCCCGATGTCGGTGAGGTCCGCCGCCAGGCGCTCGCCCTCTTCCGAGAGCTCGTGGATCAGGGTGCCCTGGGGCACCTCGATCACCAGATCCTCGGCGTTGCGGCCGTTGCACTGGCTGCCCAGGCCGGGCTGGCCGTTCTTGGCGTCGTAGCGGCGCTTGAGGCGCAGGTCGTAGAGGGTGAGCAGGCTCGGGGACACGCGGAACACCACGTTGCCGCCGTCGCCCCCGTCGCCCCCGTTGGGGCCGCCGAAGGGAATGAACTTCTCGCGCCGGAAGGCCACGCAGCCCCTGCCGCCCTTGCCCGAGGCCACGGTGATTACTGCTTCGTCCACGAATCGCATGATGGATGTCCTCTCTTCTGGAAGCGGGGGCGATACGGCCCCGGGGCTCCGGCGTCAAGCCCTCGTTTCCATGGGCATCTCCTAGTCGCAGCGGGCTTGCGCGTCAAACGTCCGCGCTGGCGTTCCCCCGCGCCTGCTGCTATGTGCCCGCCCATGATCAAACGTCTCGAATTCCTGCGCGACATCTGGCGTCTGGCGCGTCCCTACTGGTTCTCCGAGGACCGCTGGGCCGGGCGCGGCCTGCTGGCGGTCATCGTGTGCATGAGCCTCACGCTCGTGTTCATCACCGTGCTCCTCAACCAGTGGAACAACGCCTTCTACGACTCCCTCCAGAACCGCGACCTGGACGGCTTCTACCGCCAGCTGGGGTATTTCTGCCTGCTGGCCTTCGCCTACATCGTGGTGGCGGTCTACCAGCTCTACCTGAACCAGATGCTCCAGATCCGCTGGCGGCGCTGGCTCACCGAGCGCCACCTGGAGCAGTGGCTCAAGGACCGCGTCTACTACGACCTCCAGACCAGGGGAAGCGCCACCGACAACCCCGACCAGCGCATGGCCGACGACATCGGGGCCTTCGTGACCCAGACGCTCACGCTCACGCTGGGGTTCCTGGAGGCCGTGGTCTCGCTGGCCTCGTTCATCGGCATACTCTGGGGGCTCTCGGGGTCGCTGGAGTTCACGCTGTGGGACCGGGCGTTCAGCGTGCCCGGCTACATGGTCTGGGTGGCGCTCTGCTACGCGGTGCTGGGCACGTGGCTCACCAAGCGCGTGGGCCGCCCCCTGGTGACGCTCAACTTCAACCAGCAGCGCTACGAGGCCGACTTCCGCTTCAGCCTGGTGCGCCTGCGCGAGAACGCCGAGGGCGTGGCCCTGATCAGCGGCGAGGCCGACGAGGCGGGCATCTTCCGCGCCCGCTTCGCCAACGTGGTGCAGAACTGGTGGGCCATCATGAGACGGCGCAAGGCCCTGGCCTGGCTCACCAACTCCTACGCCCAGGCCGCCGTGGTGTTCCCCTTCCTGGCCGCCGCGCCGCGCTACTTCTCCGGGGCCATCCAACTGGGCGGGCTCATGCAGACGGCCTCGGCCTTCGCCCGGGTGCAGGGCGCGCTCAGCTGGTTCGTGGACGCCTTCACCGAACTGGCCTCCTGGAAGGCCACCGTGGACCGCCTGACCACCTTCCGCCGCGCCATGGACGAGGCCCGCGCACGGCGCGAGAACCCGGACGCCCTGCGCTCCGAGGTCGGCGCCTGGCCCGTGCTGGATCTGCTCGACGTGGACATCGACCTCCCCGGCGGCGAGCCCCTGCTGCGCGGCGTGCACCTGCGCGTGGAGCCGGGCGACACGTTGCTGGTCACCGGCCCCACGGGTTCGGGCAAGTCCACGCTGTTGCGCGCCGTGGCCGGTCTCTGGCCCGAGGGGCGCGGGCGCATTCTGCTTCCCGGGGACCATTCCCTGATGTTCCTGCCCCAGCGGCCCTACCTGCCCCTGGGCACGCTGCGCCAGACGCTCAGCTACCCCTCGCCGCACGAGGGCATCCCCGACGAGGCCATGCGCCAGGCCCTGGCCCTCTGCGGCCTGGAGCGCCTGGGCGAGCGCCTGGACCACACGGCCTACTGGCCCCAGGAACTCTCCCCCGGCGAACAGCAGCGTCTGGCCTTCGCCCGGCTGATCCTCCAGGCCCCGGACTTCGTCTTCCTGGACGAGGCCACCTCGGCCGTGGACGAGGCCGGGGAGGAGGCCCTCTACGCCCTCCTTCGCGAGACCCTGCCCCACGCCGCCGTGGTGAGCGTGGGCCACAGGGGCACCCTGGAGGCTTTCCACGCCCGCAGGCTGGCGCTCACGGGCGGACGCCCCGGAACGGCCCGCCTCGTCGAATCCCACTGACCCCGGAGGAGCCCATGAGCAAGACCGCCGTTTTCGTCCTCGGCAGCCCCCGCAGGAAGGGCAACACCGCCGCGCTGGCCCGTGCGGCCATGGAGTGCCTGGCCTCCCGGGGCGTGACGCCCAGCGAGATCGACGCCCCCCGCCTGGAGTTCAGCCACCCCGGCTGCATCGCCTGCCACAAATGCCAGAAAAGCCCGGGCTACGGCTGCCACGTGGACGACGCCCTGGCCCGAGCCGTGAACTCCCTGCCCGGTTTCGACGCCCTGGTGCTGGCCACGCCCGTCTACTGGTTCAGCCACCCGGCCCAGGTGAAGGCGTTCATCGACCGCATCTTCAGCCTCATCAAGTTCGCACCGGACCACTCGCTCATCTCGCCCCTGGCGGGCAAGCCCTGGGCGCTGCTGGCCACGGGCGGGGGCATCGTGGAAGAGAACCTGGAGGTGCTGGACAGGCAATGGGCCATCCCGGCCAAGCGCATCGGCTCGCCCTACCTCTCGCGCCTGTTCCCCCAGTGCCACTACCCCCCGGGCGGCGTGGTCCGCGACCAGGCCGCCATGGACAAGGCCCGGGCCTTCGGGGACGACCTGGCGGACATGATCCTGGGGTCTTGACCGGCGCGGGGCGCACGCCCGCGTACGCCCCGGCTCCCGGCCCCGGCGCTCAGGCCCCCCGGGCGCGACGCACCGTGACCGTCTCGCCGCCGATGCCCCAGTTGTCCGTGGGCACCTCGTCGATGACCACCACCGTGGTGGCGGGGTTCTTGCCCAGCACGTCGCGCAGCAGGGCCGTGACGCCCTCGATGAGTTTGGCCTTGGCCTCGGGGGTGGCCCCCTCCTGGGTAATCTTGATGTTCACGTAGGGCACGGCACGCTCCTTCCTGTTGAGGGTTTCGCGGCCCCGGAGGCCAGCCAGGCCCCGGCGCTCACGCTTGCGAGCCCCACGGCCAGGGCCGGGGGCAGTTCCTCGCCCAGCAAAAGCGCCGCCAGCCCCCCGGACACCGCCGGGACAAGGGCCATCAGCGCCCCCATGCGCGCGGGCCCCAGGGATTCCTGGGCGCGCAGGTAGAGCCACATCACCAAGACGGTGGTCACCACGCCGTGATAGAGGGCCTGGCCCGCCAGCTCCGGCCAGCCTGCCCCGGCAAGACCCTTGGGCAGCCAGAGCGCGTAGACCGGCAGGTAGAGCGCGGCCGCGCACACCGCCGCCGCCCGGGTGAGCGTCCAGGCCGCCACGCCCCAGCGCCGGGCCAGCACCCCGTAGAGCGCCCAGCTCAGGGCCGCCGCAAGAAAAAGCGCGTCCCCCGCCCGCACGCCTTCGCCCGCGCCCCCGCTCCACGAGACCCAGCTCAGGCACGCCAGGCCAAGGGCCACCAGCCCCAGGCCGCGCCACTGCGCCGCCCCGGGCCGCGCGCCCAGGAGCGCCCAGCCCAGGAAGGCCGCGGCGAAGGGCAGCACGCCCGGAAACAGGAGCGCCCCGTGGGTGGCCGGGGCCAGCCGGAACCCCCAGTACACCGTGAGACCATACGCCGGTCCGCCCAGGGCCGCCAGGGTCCACACCCGCCACGAGCCCCAGACCTCCCGGCCCAGCCCGCCGCAGAAGGGCGCGAGCGTAAGCGACGCCGCCGCCAGGCGCAGCGCCAGGATGTCCCAGGGCGAGAGCGCCGTGGGTCCGGCCAATCCCAGACGGCTCACCAGCATGAACGCAGCCCAGAACCCGACCACCGTGAGCCCCGTGAGATACCCTTTGCGCATGCGACTCCTTCGAGGCCGGAGCAGGCGGCTTCCCGCTCCCCTCGCCCTCACCTTGCACCCTCCTGGACCTTCGTGTAAAATGATCATTACTGAATCTGCCATTCGCAAAAGGTGAACAATGGACCTCACGGACCTCACGGTTTTCCAGGCCGTGGCCCGCTCCGGCGGGGTCACGGGCGCGGCGCGCAGGCTCAACAAGGTGCAGTCTGGCGTCTCGGCGCGGCTGCGCGGGCTGGAGGATTCCCTCGGCGTGGAGCTTTTCGAGCGCCGGGGGCGGCGCATGCTCCTCACCTCGGCCGGGCGCACGCTCCTGGACTACGCCGGGCGCATCCTGGACCTGGCCGAGGAGGCCCGCTCGGCGGTCTCCGGCGGCCGGGCGGCCGGTCCGTTCCGGCTGGGGGCCATGGAGAGCACCTCGGCCTCGCGCCTGCCGGAGTTGCTGGGGGCCTACCACGCGCGCCATCCCGACGTGCGCCTGGAATTGCGCTCCGGGACCACCGGGGATCTGCTGCGCGCCGTGCAGGCCTGCGAGCTGGACGCCGCCTTCGTGAGCGAGCCCGTCACCGAGCCGGGCATCGAACGCCTGCCCGCCTTCGAGGAGGAGCTTGTGCTGGCGGCCCCGGCCGGACGCGCGCCCATCCGCCAGCCCGCCGACCTGGCCGGGAGCGCCCTGCTGGTGTTCCAACACGGCTGCGCCTACCGCCGACGCCTGGAGGAATGGGCGGGCGCGGCCGGAGCGCCGGGGCGCGTGGTGGAGTTGGGCTCCTACCAGACCATGCTGGGCTGCGCGGCCTCGGGCATGGGGGTGGCCATCATGCCGCGCTCGGTGGCGGGGGTGCTCTCGGGCGTTCCCGGGGTGAGCCTGCACGCCCTGCCGCCCGAGGTGGCCCGGGCGGCCACGTCGCTGGTGTGGCGCGCGGGCAATCCGCACGGGCCGCTGGCGGCGCTGCGGGCCATGCTGGCCGGGAGGGAGGACGCGTGTCCCGCTCCGCGCGCCTGCTGACCTTGCTCCAGCTGCTGCGCGGCCGCTCGCGCCCGGCCACGGCGCGCTTCCTGGCCGGGGAGCTGGGCGTGTCGGAGCGCACCCTCTACCGCTACGTCGCGGACCTGACGGCCCAGGGCGCGCCCATCCAGGGCGAGGCAGGGCAGGGCTACATGCTGCGCCCCGGCTACTTCCTGCCGCCGCTCATGTTCACGCGCGAGGAACTGGAGGCCGTGCTCCTTGGCCTGGAGACCGTGGACCGCCTGGGCGACCCGCTCCTGGCCGGGGCCGCCTCCCGCGCCCTGGCCAAGGTGGAGGCCGTGCTGCCGCCCTCGGGCCTGGATGTCCTGCGCAACCCCTCGGTGCTGCCCGGTCCGCGCGGCCCCGGGTTCCCCGAGGGCCGCGTGGGACTGGACCGCTGGCGGGCTGCCATCCGCGACCAGGAGAAGGTGCGCATCGCCTACGAGGATGCCCAGGGCCTGCGCTCCGAGCGCGTGGTCTGGCCGCTGGCGCTCGGATTCCTGGACCAGGCCCGCGTGGTGGCGGCCTGGTGCGAACTGCGCGGCGACGTGCGCACCTTCCGCACGGACCGCGTGCTGGATGCCAGACCCACGGGCGAGACCTACCCCGGACGCAGGGGCGCGCTGCTCAAGGCCTGGCGGGAGCGCATGACGGACGCGGAACGCTCCTGACGGATTCTGACAGGGCATGCCCTTAGGGTGCTTCCCGGGCCGCGACCGGTCCGCCAACACCAAAGGAGCACGCCATGTTCGCCGTCTACGCAGACCACCCCTCCCCTCAAGACCCGCTTGCCGCCCTGCGACTGGGTGAGCGCCCAGATCCCGACATCCCGGACGGCTGGGTGCGCGTGCGCATGACCCACGCCAGCCTGAACCGGCACGACCTCTTTACCCTTCGCGGCATCACGGCCCACCCGCGGGGGCTCGCCTTCCCCCTGATCCTGGGCAACGACGGGGCCGGGCTCCTGGACGACGGCACGCCCGTGGCCCTCTACCCCATGCTGGGCTCGCCCGGCTGGCGCGGCGACGAGACCCTGGACCCGGAATGGTCCATCCTTGGGGAATTCGCCCAGGGCGTGTTCTCGCGCTTTGCCGCCGTGCCCCGGCGCAACGCCGTGCCCCTGCCCGAGGGGCTTTCGCCCCTGCACGCCTCGGTGCTGGGCACGGCCTGGCTCACGGCGTGGAAGGCACTGTTCCACGCCTCGGGCCTGCGCCCCGGGGGCACGCTGCTGGTCCAGGGGGCTTCGGGCGGGATGTCCACGGCGCTGATCCAGCTTGGCCGGGCCGCGGGTTTCGAGGTGTTCGCCACCAGCCGCCATCCGGTCGGGCGGGAGCTTGCCGAAAAGCTTGGGGCTCACCGGGTCTTCGCCTCCGGCGAGCCCCTGCCGCGCAAGGTCCAGGCCGTGGTGGACAACGTGGGCGCGGCCACATGGGAGCATTCCCTGGAGTGGGTGGAACGCGGCGGCACGGTGGTGGTCACGGGGGGCACCTCGGGCATGAAGGTCTCGCTGGACCTTCTGCCCCTCATCGCCCGGCAGATCACGCTGCGCGGGTCCATCATGGGCAGCCTGGAGGATTTCCGGGCCATGATGCGCTTCCTGGCCGCCAACCGGGTCACCCCGGAGATCGGACGCGTGCTGCCCCTCGAACGCGCGGAGGAAGCCTTCCGGGACATGGAGCAGGGCCGCACGCACGGCAAGACGGTCTTCACCATCCGAGCGACGGGAGACGTGGCATGAACAACACTCCAAAAGAACTGGTCGAAGTCTGGATCGCGGCGGCCAACGCTGCGGACCTGGAGGCCTTCGCCGCATGCTTCGCACCGCAGGCGCGCGTGGTGGACGCCGGGAGTGAGTATTCCGGCCTGGAGGCCATCAAGTGCTGGGCCGAGCGGGACATCGCTGCCGTCAACCTGCGCTTGGAACTGCTGGATCTGCGGGAGCAGGACGGCGAAACGACCTTCATCACCCGCGTGGACGGCGATTTCGACAAGACGGGCCTGCCCGATCCCGTGCTCATCCACAACCGCGCCGTCATCCGCCAGGGCAGGATCGAACGTCTGACGTGCCGGTTGCACGCGCCGGACACCGGCCGGGCCGGGTGACGCGCGCGGGCGGTCGGGCGTCCTTGGCCGCCTCGCCACGGCCTACGCGCACGGGTTCACGGCCGGGTGACGCGCGCGGGCGGGCGTCCCGGCCGGATCAGGTCGCTTTGCCCTCGGCGCGGGTCCATTTGCGGATGTCCAGGTCGTACTGGAGGATGTGGTCGAGGAGCCAGTGCTTCAGGAATTCGACGATCTGGGCCTCCGTGAGGTCGCCCTTCCTGTAGACCACGTCCTGGAAGTACTTCACGTCGCGCTTGAGTTCGACGTGCAGAAGCTTGTGGCTGCCCAGGCCCGGGTAGCCCACGGACTGCATGTAGTCCTCTTCGGCGTTGAAGTGGGAGAAGGTGTACTCGCGCAGCTCGCGAAAGGCGGCGGCCACGGCCTTTTCGTCGGCCTTGCGCACGGCGTCGAGAAGCCTGTTGCAGAGGGTGAGCAGGGTGCGGTGCTGCCGGTCGATCGTCTCGATGCCCAGGGCCAGGCCTTCGTGCCATTCGATGCGAGCCATTCGCGTGCGTCTCCCGCGTTTCCCGGTTCAAACGTCCGCCGAGGGGCGGCAACGCCGTGCCTGGGCGGGGATATGGCACAGGGGGGAGCGGCGGGCAAGGCGGGGGCGAAGAGGGCGGCGTGGCAGCCTGGTCCGTCCGGCCTGCGGCCAAGAACGTTCAGCGGAACAGGTCCGCGTGAGTTCCCGTGCGGGTCAGAATGACTTCGTCCTGGTCCACCGCGTAAATGAGAATCCAGTCCGGCTCGATATGCAGGTCGCGAAACCCCTTCCAGGAGCCTGTCAGGGCATGGTCCTTGAAGTGCGCCGGCAAGGGATCGCCCGCTTCGAGAAGCAAAATCACCGCGTCCAGTTTGGCCACCGGCTTGCCCCGTCTGGCCATGCGGACATAATCCTTCTCAAACTTGCCGGTGCTGCGAAGACTTCTGGGCGGCATCGGCTCTCTCCCGGAGGCGGGCGATCAAATCCGCGCCGCTAGGGGCCTTGCGGGTCTTTCCGGAGCGGGCGTCCTCCATGGCCTGGAGAGTCTCCTCGTTGGGGAGCTTCGCCTCGAAGGGCAGGCCCTGCTGGTAGACGATCTGCCGGAAGAGCATGCCGATGACCGTGCTGGTGGAGAGCCCGATGCCATGCAGCACGGCCTCGGCCTGGGCCTTGAGTTCTGGGTCGATCTTGACGTTGATGGCGGCGTTCTTCATGGGGAGCCTCGGGCCAATTCGTATAGTATAATACTACACACGAGAAGCCGACCTGTCCAGACGTTCATCCGGAAAGCCGGTCTGCGGCAAGCGCCTGGGCCTGACCCAGGCGGCCGTGGCCGAGGCCATGGGCATCACGCGCCGCGCCGTGATCTACTACGAACAGGGCGCGCGCCTGATCCCCAAGGTGGTGACGTTGGCCTGCAAGGCCCTGGAGGCGGAGAGGACGGCGTAACTTGCGCATTGGGCACATTCTGTTCTGCCAGACGAGACGTTAATGCGCTGCCCAGGCACCCACCTGGTTTGTAAAAGACAATGGTCCTACATCGATCGCTCAGCCTCATCGAGCATGCAACAATCAACATCCCCCCTGCACTTCAGCAAACTAGGCCCACCGATGCAATTCGCCATCTCCCTTGGTACGGGCGATTTCGGGTGAGAACACCAGGGAATGTGATTGGTAATAATTTCAGCCGGGTTGCGCCCTAGCCCAAGTTCGCGACTACGATGACTCTTCCGATCTTCATGAAAGTACTGACATAAACCAATAACACATACCCCCATTTTTCCGTCAATTCTTTCAACTGTGAACCGAACAGTCAACACAAACCGACATGCATCCGTATATTAAATAACAGAAACCCCGGGGTCGCCCCCGGGGTTTCTTCATTCTGTCGTCTTTTCTTCGCCTCTCGCGTCGCGGCTCCAGGCTGCGCCGCTTATTCCTTCTCTTCCCGCGCCTTCTTGGCCTCGGCGATCACCTTTTCGGCCACCGGCGGGGGGGCGTCCTCGTAGTGGTCGAAGACCATGGTGAACGCGCCCTGGCCGCCCGTCATGGAGCTGAGCGTCTTGGCGTATTCCTGCATCTCGCTCATGGGCACGTGGGCCTGCACTTCCGTCACGCCGCCCACGGCGTCGCTGCCCAGCACCTTGCCCCGGCGGCTCGAAAGGTCGCCGATCACGTCGCCCATGAAGTCGTCGGGGATGGACACGCTCACCAGCGCGATGGGCTCCAGGAGCACCATCTTCAGCTTCTCGCACGCCGCCTTGAAGGCCAGGGCCCCCGCGATCTTGAAGGCCATTTCGGAGGAGTCCACCGTGTGGAAGGAGCCGTCGTAGAGCTCCACCCGGAAGTCCACCATGGGGTAGCCCGCCAGCTGGCCACGCACCGAGGCCTCCTGCACGCCCTTGTCCACGGCCGGGATGTACTGGCGCGGGATGGACCCGCCCACGATGGCGTCCACGAACTCGTAGCCCTCGCCGCGCAGCTTGCCTTCCATCCTGATCCAGCAGTCGCCGAACTGGCCGCGACCGCCCGTCTGCTTCTTGTGGCGGCCCTGCACCTCCACCTTGCCCCGCACCGTCTCGCGGTAGGGGATGGTGGGGGCCTTGAGCACGATGCCCACCTTGTAGCGCCGCTTGGCCTTCTCCACGGCCATCTCCACGTGGCTCTGGCCCTGGCCGGAGAGGAGCATGTCGCCCGTCTCCTCGTTGCGGGTCAGGCGCAGGGCCACGTCCTCGTCCAGGAGCTTGCCCATGGCCTGGAACACCTTGTCCTCGTCGCCCTTCTCGGCCGGGGCCAGGGCGTAGGAGATCATGGGCTCGGGCAGCTTGGGCTTGAGGAACTTGAAGGGGTGCTTCTCCTCGCAGAGGGTGTCGCCGGTGCGCGTCTCCTTGAGCTTGGCCACGGCGACGATGGCGCCCGGGCCCACGGGCTCCTTGCAGGGGGTGGTCTGGCTGCCGGTGATGGTGAGCAGGCCGCCGAAGCGTTCCTTGGCGTCGGAGCGCATGTTGAGGAGCGTGGCGTCGGGCGTCACCGTGCCGGTGAGCACGCGCATGATGGAGAGCTGCCCCGCGAACTGGTCGAACTGGGTCTTGAGCACGAAGCAGGCCGGGGGCGCGTCGGGGGAGACCTTCACGAAGGAGCCGTCCTCGGCCTCCACCACCTTCTCGCCCACGGGGGTGTCCAGGGGCGAGGGGAAGAACACCTGCACGGCGTTGAGGATGCGCTGCCCGCCCATGCACTTGAGACCGGAGGCCACCATCACCGGGTAGATCTCCGCGCAGACCACGGCCTTGCGCATGGCGGCCTCCAGGTCGGCCTGGGAGACGGACTCGGGGTCTTCCAGGTAGCGCTCCATGAGGGTTTCGTCGCACACGGCGATCTCTTCCATCATGGTTTCGCGCAGGCCCTCGATCTCCTCGACCATGTCGGCGGGGATGGCCACCTCGCTGATCTTGCCCGAGGCGTCGAAGCCGTAGGCCTTGTTCTCCACGATGTTCACCACGCCCGAGAAGCTCTCGGCCTTGCCGATGGGCACGTTCTGGAGGAAGGGCTTCACGCCCAGCTGGTTCTTGATGCCGTTGAGGGCCATTTCGTAGTCGGCGCGGTCGCGGTCCATCTTGGTGATGAGGAAGATGGTGGGCAGGCGGAACTTGGAGACCTCCTGCCAGAGCTTGCGCGTGAGGGGCTTCACGCCGTCCACGGCGTCCACCACGAAGATGACGGCGTCCACGCTGGCCAGCACGTAGCCCAGGTCGCCGGTGAAGGCGAGGTCGCCGGGGGTGTCGATGAGGAAGTGACGGTTCTTCTGCCACTGGAAGGTGGCGAAGCCGGGCTGCACGGAACCGCGCCGTTTGATCTCTTCGGGCTCGTAATCCAGGGTGGTGGTGCCGTCTTCGATCTTGCCCAGTTTCGGGACGGCCCCGGCGACATACAAAAGCATTTCGGCCACGGTGGTCTTGCCGCAACCGCCGTGGCCGATGAGAGCGTAGGTCCGCTGGTTTTTCAGAACGTCGAGCATGCCGGTCTCCCTGAATGTCTTTAGAGGTTGATCCGCGAAGCCCAAACCACCAAACGACTCCGCTCCCCCGGGAGCGGCCGGTTCACCACATTGGGTTGCAATGTAACCGGAACGCCACCTCCGCGCAACCACTCCCGGCGAATCGGACACGCCAAACCCGCGAAGAAGCCGAAAAAACCGACGCGCGCCCGCCACACCGGGTCGGATTGCGGTTGTGCGCCCGCCAGCAAGGGCATATGATCGTCCGACACGCTTGATGGAGGACATCATGGCCCTTGTTGCCCTTGCGGACGATTCCATGTTCCAACGCTTCTTCCTGCGCAAGATCGTCAGCGAGCGCGGCCACGAAACCGTCGAGGCGGCCAACGGTCGCCAGCTGCTGGAACTGGTCGAGGCCCGCACGCCCGACCTGGTGATCATGGACCTCAACATGCCCGAATTCTCCGGCCTGGAGCTTCTGGAAACCTTCCACGCCAGGGGCGTCGCCTTCCCCGTGGTGGTGATCACGGCCGACATCCAGCACACCACCCGGGCGCGCTGCCTGGAACTGGGCGCGGCCGAGGTGCTCAACAAGCCCGTGGACGAGGCCGCCGTGAACGGCGTGCTCTCCCGCATGCTCCCCGGCTGATACCGGCCCCCCGCACCGCCGACCCGCACGCCATGACCGACCCGGCGCTTCTGGCCATCTTCCGCGACAGCTGCCTGGACCAGCTGGCCAAGGCCGAAACCGCGCTCCTGGGCCTGGAGTCCGCTCCGCCCCAGGACGCCTTGAAGGCCGTGGAGGCCGTGTTCCGGGCCGTGCACACCGTCAAGGGCGACGCCGCCACCCTGAGCCTGGCCGCCCTGGCCGGACACTGCCACCAGATGGAGACCGTGCTCCAGGCCCTGCGTGACGGCCGCCTGGAAGGCTCGCCCTCCATCGTCACCGCGCTGCTGGCGGCCTTTGATTCCCTCAAGGCCGCGCTCATGAGCCTGGGCGGCGGCCCCGGCGAGGCCTTGCTTTCCCTGTCGGCCCTGGCCCCCTGGCTGGAGGACGGCGCGGAGCAAGACCCCTCCTCCCCGTGCGGGTGCCCCATCGAGCCCGAAGCGGTCGTCTCGGAGCCGCAGGACCTCAATTATTCCGTCTCTCCCGCCCGGCTCGACGCCCTGCTCGACCGCCTGGGAGAGGCCATGCAGACCCAGGCCCTCCTCGCCGCCGCCGCACGCCGGAACGACGACGCGCGCTACCTGGAAATGGTGACGGACCTGGAACGCGAACTGGGCCATATGGGCAAGTGCGTGCTGGAGATGCGCCTGCTGCCCTTTTCCAGCGTCACCCCGCGCTACCGCCGCATGGTGCGCGACCTGGCCGCCGCCTCGGGCAAGGATGTGGCCCTGCGCGTCCAGGGCGAGAAGACCGAGATGGACAAGGCCCTCATCGAGCAACTGGGACCGGCCCTGGTGCACCTGCTGCGCAACGCCGTGCGCCACGGCCTGGAGACGCCCCAGACGCGGCTCATGGCCGGGAAGCCCCCTCGGGGCGAGATCGTGCTGGACGTGCGCCAGGACGGCCGAGAGGTGATCGTGACCGTGGCGGACGACGGCGCGGGCATCGACGCCCAGGCCGTGCTGGCCCAGGCCGAACGCTCCGGACTGGTCCGCCGGGGCGGAGAGCCGGGCCTCGACGACGCCCTGGACCTGATCTTCGCTCCCGGGCTTTCCACCTCGCGGCATGTGGACGGCGTGTCCGGCCGGGGCGTGGGCCTGGACGCCGTGCGCGCCTCCATCGAGGAACTGGGCGGCTCCGTGCGGGTGACGAGCTCCCCCGGGCGCGGCACGTCCTTCGAGCTGCGCGCGCCCTTGAGCCTTTCGCTCCTGGAGTGCCTGCGCGTGCGCGTGGGGGAGGAACTTTTCTATTTTCCCATGGAGTGCGTGGAATCCTGCCAGGAGGCCCCCCGCCCGCCGGAGCGGGGCGAGGCGGCCACCTTCGCGCTGGAGGGCAGGGCCACGTGCTGCCTGCGCCTGGACAAGCTGCTGGGGGTTCGGGGCGACGCCGCGCCGGTGTGCCACGTGGTGGTGGCCTCCCACGCCGGGGAGCGCTTCGGGGCGGCGGTGGACGAGGTGCTGGGGCTGGTGCAGGTGCTCGTGAAGCCCCTGGACCGCAAGCTGCTCTCCCAGGACTGCTTCCTGGGCGCGGCCCTGGGCGAGGAAGGCGAGATGCGCCTGATCCTTGATCCGCGTTTTCTGGCCCGCCGCGCGGCCGGGGAAAAGAACGCCTAGCGGTGCGCCCTCACAATCCGTCCATGCGGATTATCGAGACAATCACCCAAAACCATTGTTTTTCATTTTGAAAAACAGATTCATGTTTTTCAAAATCGCGACGCTAGGCCCGCTCCACCCTGTCGCGGCCCTTGGCCTTGGCCTGATACATGGCCTGGTCGGCGCGCAGGAAAAGGGTCTCCAGGGTGTCCTCGGGTGCAAGCTCCGCAAGGCCCAGGCTCACCGTGAAGCGGATCGTCCCGCCGGGCCAGGTGATGGATATGGCGCGCACGCGCTCCAGGATGCGCCCGGCCAGCACCTGCGCCCCGTCCATGTCGGTTTCGGGCAGGATCAGGCCGAACTCCTCGCCGCCCAGGCGGCCGAAGGTGTCGGCCCCGCGCAGCTCGTCGGAGCAGGCGCGCACGAAGGTCTTCAGGGCGTCGTCGCCGGCCAGGTGTCCCCAGTGGTCGTTGATGGCCTTGAAGTGGTCCAGGTCCAGCACCGCCACCGAGAGCGCGTGGCCGTGCCTGCGGCAGCGGCGCACCTCCCGGTGCAGGGTGTGCAGGAAGGCCCGCCGGTTGGCGATGCCCGTGAGGATGTCCTGCGTGACCAGCTCGCGCAGCTTGGCCTCCACGCGCTTGCGCCGCTTCACCTCCTGTTCGAGGCTCAGCTTCACGCGCAGGTTCTCCTGGAGTCGGTTGTGGATTTCGGTCACGTCCTGGAGGGAAAGCACCACGTGTCTCACCTGCGCCTCGCAGGAGGGCACGCCGTAGGCCACGGAGTGCTGGAGCCGGAGCGACCCGTCGGGCAGGCGCGCGGGCAGCAGGTGGTTGTGCAAGTGGTAGGAGAACACCGCCGGGGGCGCGCCTCGGAAGAGCTCGCGGATGCGCGAGGTCACCAGGGGGCGTCCCAGTTGCGGGAAGAGCTGGCGCGCGTCGCGCCCCAGCACCTCCTCCCGGGACAGCCCAGTCCAGGATTCCAGGCAGGCGTTCCAGAAGCTGACGGTGAAGTCCTCCTCGAGCACCAGGATGCCCATGGGCAGGAAGTCCATGGCGTCGAAGGGGCCGCAGGAAACGCCTGCGGCGTTCATGCGCCAGCCTGCGCCAGGAGCCTGTCCAGGGAGCGCACGAGGCTCTCGAAGGTGTCCATGGAGAAGAAGATGAGGATGTCGCCGTCGGCCACGCCGTCTTCCAGGCGGAAGCGGGCCTTGATGAGCAGCACCACGCGCTCCGAGGCGTTGCCGGAGGTGAGGATGTCCTGGATGCCGCTCTCGAAGTAGTCCGGCGGGAAGTAGCCGACGTTCTCGCCCAGCACGTTGACGATGGAGCCCATCACGCCGTTGAGCACGATGTTGCCCACCTCCTGGATGGCCCCGATGCGCAGGGAGTCCAGGTCCATGGGGGGGGTGTCCACCTGCCCCAGAAGCTGGGAGACCAGCCAGTTGGCGCTGTTCCTGGAGAACACCAGGCCCGTCCAGCCCGTGAACGCCCCCCGGAAGCCCAGGCGCACGGCCGAGAGCACTTCCTCGAAGCCGCGTCCCGCAAAGTCGGGCGTCTCCCCGGGGGGAACGACGATTAGTTCCGGCAGTTCAAGCCGGACATGGACGCCGACCATCTGGTTGATCAGCCCGGCGGCCTTGCCCGCTCCGATGTTGATCAGTTCCTTGAGAAGGTCCGTCTGCTGCAGCGTAAGATTCATCACCACACCTGAAACATCTTGTATCTCGGCCCCGACCGGGACGCTAGCAGTTCCCCCTTGTTCGTTCAACGGCTTTCTCTCCCCTCGGGCGCGCAGGCCGGGGCCGGGTTTGCAGGGGCGCGCGATTGCTGTATGGTGCCGGGGCGGCAGGGAATCCCCGCCCGGAGGCTCCGGGCGCGCGCCCTGGCCGCGTACCGCCCGGGAAGCGCCCCGCCGGGCGGGGCGTCACAGCGTCGGGGCGGCCCCATCGAGGTGACCATGCGTTCCTTCGCGCTTCTCCTGGCCTGCATGCTTCTGGCCTCCTGCTCCATGATCGGCCTGGGCGACCCGCCCAAGCGCCTCGAAGTGGTGGAATACGGCATCTACAAGAACGGCGCGCTCGCCAAGACCACCACCGGCGTGCCCCGCGACCCGGGCGTGAGCTTCGGCATGCGCGTGCGCGTCAAGGACGGCAAGGAAGGCCCCGCCGACCCGCTCAAGGCCCGGGTGGTCACGGCCACGCCGGGGCTCATCGAGCCGGGCGCGGAGAAGCCGCGCAACGAATACGTCTCCGAAGTCACCCTGAGCCCGGGGCAGACCTTCGACGTGATCTTCACCGCCTCCCAGCCCTGGGAGCTGGTGAGCGGCCACTGGGAACTGCGCGTGGAAACGGCCGAGGGCGAGGTGCTCGCCCGGGAATTCGAACTCTACACCCCTTCCAACTGAGCCCCATGGACCCAAAGCCCAACATCGTCGTTCTGGACGGGGCCACCCTCAACCCCGGGGACAACCCCTGGGACGAGGTGGCCGCCCTGGGCGCTTTCGCCCTGCACGACCGCACCCCCGAGGAGTTCACCGTCGAGCGCGCCCGGGGCGCGGACATCGTGCTCACCAACAAAACCCGCCTGCCCGCCGCCGTGCTGGACCGCCTCCCCGACTGCCGCTTCGTGGCCGTGCTGGCCACGGGCTACGACGTGGTGGACGTGGCCCACGCCGGAGCGCGCGGCATCCCGGTTTCCAACGTGCCGGGCTACGGCGTGGAGTCGGTGGCCCAGTTCGTGATCGCGCAGCTGTTGGCCCTGTGCCGCCGCGTGGAAACCCACGATTCCCTGGTGCGCTCCGGCGAGTGGACCCGGTGCGGCGAATTCACCTTCTGGGACACCCCCCAGGTCGAACTGGCGGGCAAGACCCTGGGCGTGGTGGGCTTCGGGGCCATCGGGCGGCGCGTGGCCCAGCTGGGCGCGGCCTTCGGCATGAACGTCCTGGCCCACGCCCCCAGGCCCAAAGAGCCCCTGGACGCGCCGGGCTTCGCCTTCGTGGGCCTGGAGGAGCTCTTCGAGCGTTCCGACGTGGTGAGCCTGCACTGCCCCCTCACCAAGGGCAACGACTCCTTCGTGGACGCCCGCCTGCTGGGCCTCATGCGCCCCGGAGGCTTCCTGGTGAACACCGCGCGGGGCAGGCTGGTCAACGAGGCGGATCTGGCCCGGGCCCTCAATTCCGGCCATCTTGCCGGGGCGGCCCTGGACGTGCTGGCCGTGGAGCCGCCCGACCCGGCCAACCCCCTGCTGGAGGCGCGCAACTGCCTGATCACGCCGCACATGGCCTGGGCCTCGCTCACGGCGCGCAAGCGGCTCATGAGCATCACGGCCGCCAACATCCGGGCCTTCCTGGCCGGGCAGCCCCAGAACCTGGTCAACGCCGACTACCTCACCGAGACGGCGTAGCCGCCCCGGAAGCATCCCCGCCGGGAGGCGCAATCGACGTGCGGCGCGCGCCGCCAGGCCCCTTGGACGCAAAACGCCGGGCCTCCTCGCGGAGGCCCGGCGCAGGAAGCCGCGGCGGGGCCACCCCCTACACTTTCCCGTTGATATTGAGCCCCTTGGCCATGTACGCGCCCTCCAGGACCTTGGTCTGGAAGTCGTAGTCCGCGTTGAACTTGCCGGAGCCGGAGCCCCCCGCGTTCATGTAGTCCAGCGTGGTCTTCACCACGCCCGCGCCGAAAAGCTGCTTGGAGGTCTTGGCGTCGAGAGTCGCTCCGGACGTTCCGGACACACCGCTCATGTCGTTGGTCATGGTCACCTCCCCGGGGAACGGACCGCGCCGCTTCACCCCTCTTATCGGCAGCGCCGCCCCGGTCTTTAGGGCGGAGGGGACTTTTTCACCCCGGGCGCCTGCGAGCGCGGCGCGAAAAAGCCCGGCCCCGCAAACGGGACCGGGCCTCGAAGGCGTAGCGTCGAGCGGGCCTACCTCACCTCTTCCACGGGGTACTTGGCGCCCTTCCAGGCGTAGATGCCGCCGGGGAAGCGCGAGACGTTGGCGTAGCCCAGCTTTTTGGCCCACAGCGCGCCGTTGTCGCTGCGCGTGCACTTGACGAAGCCGCAGTAGAACACGATGGCCCGGTTCTTGTCGGGGCCGAGCAGGGCCTCGAAGTCCTTCACGCTCTTGCCGCCGGTCTTGGCGGCGTCCCACTCGGGCATGGGCTCGATGGGGAACTCGAAGGACACCGCGCCGGGCACGTGCTCCTTCTTGAAGGAGGCCTCGTAGGGCATGGTGTCCACCACGAGCACGGGCTTCTTCTCGTCCAGGAGCTTCTTCAGTTCGTCGGCGGTCACAAGGGGATAGCCGCCCTTCACGGTCTCCCGGGCCAGTTTGACGGACACGGCCTCCTTGTCCACCTCTTCCTCGAACATGTCCTTGGCGAACGCGCCGGCCCCTCCGGCGGTGAGGATGGCCAGCAAGGCCACCAGCGACAACGCGAAACGAAACGCCATGATCTTCCTCCAGTCGGTCGAGTGGTTACGGTTTCCGCCACGGGACGCCCCGCCCGGCGGTGTTGCAACGTCTCTCCAGGCCCCGGCGCGCCTCACGCCGGGGTGCCTGTCGCGCGGCGCGCCCTGCGTCCGCGCCAGAACAGGAAGGCTGCGGCGGCCAGCATGGCCCCGTCGCGCCAAAGGGCCTGCCGGATGGACCCGAAGGCCTCGCGCTCCGGGTCCGAGGGGCCGTAGCAGCCGCAGTCGATGTCCAGGCCCATGCGCAGGGCGTGCACCAGCACGGCCACGAAGACGAGGAGCAGCGCCGTGGTGAGTTCCAGGCCCCAGCGCATGTCCAGGAGCAGCAGTACGGCGGCGGCCACCTCCAGGCAGGGCAGCGCCACCGAGAGCGGCCCCACCAGGGCGTCGGGCAGGATGCCGAAGGCCCGCACCGTCACGGCGAACACCTCGGGGTTGCCAAGCTTCACCGCCCCGGCGGCCAGGAAGGCCAGGGCCAGCCCCGCCCTGACGATGCGGTCGGCCCATTCGCCCAGGCCCGCGCGGACAGGATGCGGCGTAGCGCCCGTGTTCGATCGGCAGGTCCCTGCGTCCATGACCGCCCTCCTTCTGGCGCTTCTAAATGAGTTCGATCGACTGATCCAATCGCTTGTCGGGATGGCGGACATCCCTCCGCATCGGCGACGGCTATGGGAAATCCCCGCACCGGACCGCCCGGCGGCACACTTGCCACGGGGGGGGCTTTCTGGCAGAGTGCGGCGGAACTTGACGAGGAAAGCATGTCTAACCAATCGAAAAAAGGTTCTTTTTGGCTCTCGGCCACCCGGGCCCAGGCTCGCGACACGGGCATGGCCCTGGTTCTGGTGTGCCTGCTTGCCGCATGGTTCACCGCCAACCGCACGTGGCTGGGCGTCGGCATCCTGCTGCTCGTGCTGGACATGACCTGGCCTTCGGCGTTCAAGGTTCCGGCCAAGCTCTGGTTGGGCCTGGCCCACGCCCTGGGCACGGTGATGTCCAAGCTGCTCCTTTCCGTGGTGTTCTTCACCGTGCTCACGCCCATGGGGCTCCTGCGCAGGGCCATGGGCAAGGACTCCATGCAGGTCCGCCGGTTCAAGAGCGGCCCCGAGAGCGTCTTCCGCGAGCGCGGCCACACCTTCACCGCCGCCGACATCGAAACACCCTACTAAATCCAGGTACACCACCATGAGCTTTCTCGGCGATCTCTGGGGCTTTCTCAAAGTCCGCAAGAAGTTTTGGCTTCTGCCCATCATCCTGGTCCTGCTGCTCTTCGGCGTGCTCATCGTGCTGACCAGCGGCTCGGCCATCGCGCCGTTCATCTACACGCTGTTCTAGGCCGCCCCCGGGCGCCGCAAACGTTTCCGCCGCCGGGCCGTCCCGGCGGCGGTTCCAGGAACCCCCCATGTCCGAAGCCATTCTCGGCATCTCCGCCTACTATCACGACTCGGCTGCGGCGCTCGTCATCGACGGCGAAATCGTCGCCGCGGCCCACGAGGAGCGCTTCACCCGGCGCAAGCACGACGCCTCGTTCCCCGCCAACGCCGCCTCCTACTGCCTGGCCGAGGCGGGCCTGGCCTTCAAGGAACTCACGGCCGTCGCCTTCTACGACAAGCCCTTCCTCAAATTCGAGCGCCTGCTGGAGACCTACCACGGCTTCGCGCCCTCGGGCCTGACGAGCTTCCTCTCGGCCATGCCGGTGTGGATCAAGGAAAAGCTCTTCATGGGCAAGATGCTCAAGGACGAGTTCGCCAAGCTCGGCCCCGGCAAGCCCCAGGTGCTCTTCCCCGAACACCACCTTTCCCACGCGGCCAGCGCCTTCTACCCCTCGCCCTTCGAGGAGGCCGCCATCCTGACCATCGACGGCGTGGGCGAATGGGCCACCACGGCCATCGGCCACGGCAAGGGCAAGGACATCACCTTCCTGCGCGAGCTGGACTTCCCCCACTCCCTGGGCCTGCTCTACTCGGCCTTCACCTACTATTGCGGCTTCAAGGTGAACTCCGGCGAGTACAAGCTCATGGGCCTGGCCCCCTATGGCAACCCCGGCGCGCGGCGCGTGGCCGACTTCAAGGCCAAGATCCTCGACCAGCTCATCGACCTGCGCCCCGACGGCTCCATGCTCCTGAACATGGACTACTTCGGCTACGCCACGGGCCTGCGCATGTGCCGCGAAGACGCCTGGGAGCGCCTCTTCGGGCTGCCCAAGCGCGCCTCCGAGACCGAACTGACCCAGGACTACATGGACATGGCCCTGGCCATCCAGCAGGTCACCGAAGACGTGGTCATGCGCCTGGCGCGCACCGCCAGGGAGCTGACGGGCGCGAAGAACCTGACCATGGCCGGGGGCGTCTCGCTCAACTGCGTGGCCAACGGCAAGCTCATCCGCGAGGGCGTGTTCGAGGGCGTGTGGATCCAGCCCGCGGCGGGCGACGCGGGCGGCGCGCTGGGCGCGGCCCTCTCCGCCCACCACATCTGGAAGGGCCACGAGCGCACCCCCCACAAGCGCGACGCCATGCGGGGGGCCTACCTGGGTCCCGAGTTCTCGGCCGCCGACGTGAAGCGCCTGGCCGCGCGCCGCCACGCCCCCTACAAGCATTTCGACGACTTCGACGCGCTGGCCCGCGAGGTCTCGGGCCTGCTGGCCCAGGGCAACGTGGTGGGCTGGTTCCAGGGGCGCATGGAGTACGGCCCGCGCGCCCTGGGCAACCGCTCCATCCTGGGCGACCCGCGCAACCCGGAGATGCAGAAGAAGCTCAACCTGAAGATCAAATACCGCGAGGGGTTCCGCCCCTTCGCCCCCTCCGTGCAGGAGGAGGCCATCGGGGACTACTTCGACATCGACCGCCCCTCGCCCTACATGCTCCTGGTGGCCCCCGTGCGCCCCGAGCGGCAGAACCCCCTGCCCGAGGGCTACGACGACATGGGCATGTGGGAGCGCCTCTACGTGCTGCGCTCCGACCTGCCCGCCATCACCCACGTGGACTACTCCGCGCGCATCCAGAGCGTGAGCCGCGACGTGAACGAGCGCTACTGGCGGCTCATCGACGCCTTCCGCCAGACCCAGGGCTGCGCCGTGGTGGTGAACACCAGCTTCAACGTGCGCGGCGAGCCCATCGTGTGCACCCCGGCCGACGCCTACCGCTGCTTCATGCGCACCGAGATGGACTACCTGGTGCTGGGCGACTTCCTCTTCGCCAAGCCCGACCAGCCCCCCCTGCCCGACGACGAGGACTGGATGGCCCAGTACGAACTGGACTAGCCCGGCCCTAGAAACGACGCCGAAAGGCCCGCGCGCACGCTCCGTGCACGCGGGCCTTTTTCGCGTCGCTGCCCGCCGTGACGTCCGGGCCGTCTTGCGACCGGAGGACCGCTCAAACGGCACGGAACGTGCATATAATGAAGCATGATCAAGAAGACCTTCATCCTGCTGGCCCTGGCCGCCACGCTCCTCACCAGCGCCCTCCCGGCCTCCTCGGTGGACAACGAGGCCGTCATGCGCTGCCTGCTGCGCGAGGTGCTGGCGGTGCTCACCTGCAAGTCCGTGGACGATTTCCGCTTCGTGGGCAAACGCGACGAGGTCTACGTGTTCAACGCCTTCTTCGCGGCCAAGAACACCGAGTTCTACTGTCAGGTGTTCGACAGGGACGTGGTGGTCACCTCCCGGGCCTGGGAGGGACACATGGGCTCGGCGCGCATCACCTACGAGAGTCAGCCCGGGTGCCTCTCGGCCAGCGTGGACGCGCCCGTGGCCGAGTGCCGCGTCAAGCGCGTGGTGCAGTGCTGCGGCTCCGACTGATTCACCCTTCCAGGGCCTCCCTGGCCAGCCGCAAGGCCCCGGCCACCCCCGCGTCGCCCCCCAGCCCCGGGGGCACGAGATAGTCCCCGACCCCCTGCGGCGTGAGCAAGGGCGAGTTCACATAGCCCCCCAGAGCCGCCAGCAGTTCGCGCCCCACCGCCGCGAAGAACCCCTCGCGCCCCAGACGCCCCCCCAGGCTCACCCCGCCGCCCAGCACGATGCGCGCGGGCGAGAGCGTGAGAGCAATCCCCGCCAGAGCCGTCCCCGTGTAGGCGGCCGCGAGCCCCCATGCGGGGTGGTCCGCCGGGAGGTCCGCCGCGTCCAGGCCCGTGCGCGCCCGGATGGCCGGTCCGCTGCACAGGCCCTCCCAGCAGTCGCCGTGGAAAGGGCACACCCCGGGAAAGTCGTCCCCCGGCAGGCGCGGCAGGCGCACGTGCCCCATCTCCGGGTGCGTGAGCCCGCGCGCCACGCGTCCGCCGCACACGGCCCCGCCGCCGATGCCCGTGCCCATGGTCACGTAGACGAAATCCTCCAGGCCCCGGGCCGCGCCCCAGGCCCCCTCGCCCAGGGCCGCGCCGCCCACGTCGGTCTCGAAGCCCGTGGGGACGCCGGGAAAGTGCGCCCGCAGGCTCCCCAGCAGGTCGAACCCGGACCAACCCGGCTTGGGCGTGGCCAGCACATGGCCGAAGTCCGGGGCGCGCGGGTCCAGGCGCACGGGGCCGAAGGAGACCACCCCCAGCCCCGCCACGGCCGCTCCGTGGGCGGCCTCCCGACCGTGCAGCCACGCGGCGGCGCGGGCCACGGCCGCGCGGGGATCGTCCCCGGTGAGGGTCTCGAAGCGGTCGCCGGGCGGCAGGGGGGCGTAGCCGCCCCGGGCCACGGCGCAGACGATCTTGGTTCCTCCAGTCTCCACCCCGGCCAGCAGGGGGGCCGCGTCGGCGTTTGGTTCGCTGTTCATGGGCAAGGGGTAGTTCGTGCCCCGAGGCGTGTCAATTTCGCGCGCATGCTTTCCATGCGCGCCACGCTGTGGTAGCGCCTTGGGCCACGCATCGGAATCAGACCGTACCCGGAGGCCCCATGCCCGACGTGTTCGACCCCATCCAGGCCGGTTCCCTGACCCTGCCCAACCGTTTCCTGCGCTCCGCCACCTGGGAGGGCCTGGCCGCTCCCGACGGATCGGCCACACCCGAACTGGCCGAACGCATGGCCGAACTGGCGCGGGGGCAGGTGGGGCTGGTGATCAGCGGGCACGCCTTTGTCACCCCGGAGGGCCGAGCGGGCCTGCGCCAGCTGGGCGCGAACGACGACGCCCTCCTGCCGGGCCTCGCCTCCCTGGCCCAGGCCGTGCACGAGGCCGGGGGGCTCTGCGCCCTGCAGATCGCCCACGCGGGCGACCAGGGCAACTCCGCCCTCTCCGGCCTGGAGGCCGTTGGCCCCTCGGACGTGGAGCGCCCCGGAACGCTGCCAGTCCGCGCCCTGGACCGCGAGGGCATGGAGCGCCTGACCAGGGCCTTCGTCCAGGCCGCCCTGCGCGCCCGCAAGGCCGGGTTCGACGCCGTGCAGCTCCACGCGGCCCACGGCTACCTGCTCTCGCAGTTCCTCTCCCCGGTCTGGAACCGCCGCGACGACGCCTACGGCGGCTCCCCCGCCAAGAGGGCGCGCTTCCCCCTGGAGGTGGCGCGCGCGGT
Organism: Fundidesulfovibrio magnetotacticus; assembly: GCF_013019105.1. NCBI lineage: Bacteria > Pseudomonadati > Thermodesulfobacteriota > Desulfovibrionia > Desulfovibrionales > Desulfovibrionaceae > Fundidesulfovibrio > Fundidesulfovibrio magnetotacticus. Next base: position 79,948 of record NZ_BLTE01000004.1, on the reverse strand, counting down.
GCGCAAGGCCCTTGGGCCGGACTTCCCCCTGCTGGTGAAGCTCAACGCCGGGGATTTCGTGGAGGGCGGCCCCGAACCCGAGGACATGGTGCGGGCCGCGCTGCGCTTCGAGGAGGCGGGCGTGGACGCCGTGGAGCTCTCCGGCGGCTGCCGCCAGGCCGGGGAGGCCTTCATGCCCGCGCGCAAGGGGCACATCCGCACGCAGGAGGAGGAGGCCTACCACCGCCGCGCGGCGAAGCACGCCAAGGAGCGCGGGCTGAAGATTCCCCTCTTCCTGGTGGGGGGCATCCGCAGCTTCGAGGTGGCCCAGGGCCTGGTGGCCTCAGGCGCGGCCGACGGCGTGAGCCTGTGCCGCCCGCTCATCTGCGAGCCCGATCTGGTGAAGCGCTGGCGCGGGGGCGACCTGCGCCCCGCCCAGTGCGTGTCCGACAACGCCTGCTACGGCCCGGGCTTCGCGGGCGAGGGCATCCGCTGCGTCACCTTCGAGAAGAGGCGCGCCCGGGAGAGCTAGGCGTACTCGCGCCGGTTGAGCCCCAGCATGCAGAACACCTCGTAGGTGATGCTGCCCCACCAGCCCGCCAGCTCCTCGGCGCTCACGCGGCCCTTGCCCTCGCCGCCCAGCAGCCAGGCGTCGCCGCCCGGGGCCACGCCCTCGATGCCGCTCACGTCCACGGCGGTCATCTGCATGCACACGCGCCCCAGCACCGGAGCGCGCCGTCCGTTCACGCACATGCCCGCACGGCCCGAGAGGCCCCGGGAGTAGGCGTCGGCGTAGCCCGCCGCCGCGATGGCCACGGTCATGTCTCTTTCCGCCGTGTAGGTGCGCCCGTAGCTGATGGTCTGCCCGGCCTTGAGGGCGTGCACGGAGAGGATCTTCGTGCGCACCTGCATGGCCGTGCGCAGGCCCTCGCCCAGGTGGGCCAGGGGCGTGCCTTGAAAGGGGTTCGTGCCGTAGAGGGCGACGCCCGCCCGCTGGAAATCCAGGTGCAACTCCGGGTGGGCCAGGATGCCCGCCGAGTTGGCGATGCTGGCCCTGGGCCGGATGCCCCGGGCGGCCAACGCCTCGCGCACGGCCGCGAACTCGCGGCCCTGCTCGCGGGCGTAGTCGTGCGCGGCGGGCTCGTCGGCCGTTGCAAGGTGGGAGCAGACGTAGGCCGCCTTCACCCCCGGCAGGGCCTCCAGGCGCTGGGCCAGGGCCGGAACGTCCTCCAGGGTGAAGCCCAGGCGGCGCATGCCGGTGTCGAACTTGAGGGCCACCTCCAGGGGTGCGCCGGGCTGGGCGGCCAGCAGGTCCAGCTGCTCGAAGCAGTGCAGGAAGGGCACGATGCGCGCCTCGCGCGCCAGGCGCACGTCGGCCTGGTCCACGGGGCCCAGAAGGGCCAGGACGTTGCGGGCGTGGCCCGAGGCGCGCAGGGCCTGGGCCTCCTCCACCGTGCCCACGGCGAAGGTCTCCGCGCCCTCCTGGGCCAGCACCTGGGCCACCTGGGCGAGCCCGTGGCCGTAGGCGTCGGCCTTGACCACCGGCACGGCGTTGCCGGACCTGGCGTTCAAGAGTTTGTAATTGTGGACGATATCGGCCAGGTCGATGACGGCCGTCACTTTGTTCCAGGGAATGGCCATGTGCGCTCCATTGCCGGTGGCTTCGCCTTGGGGTAGAGGCCGGGGATGGTATCGTATCGCAGCATCCGTGTCCTGCCCCCGCACCTTCAGAACCAGATCGCCGCGGGGGAAGTGGTAGAGCGGCCTTCGAGCGTCGTCAAGGAACTGGTGGAGAACAGCCTGGACGCCGGGGCCGCGCGCGTGCATGTGGCCCTGGAGGGCGGCGGCGCTGGGCTCATCCTCGTGCAGGACGACGGCCGGGGCATGGACGCGGGCGAGCTGCGCCTGGCGCTCACCCGGCACGCCACCAGCAAGCTCGCGGCCCTGGAGGACCTGGACGCCATCGCAACGTACGGCTTCCGGGGCGAGGCCCTGCCCTCCATCGCCTCGGTTTCGCGCCTTCGCGTGGCCTCCAAGAGCCAGGACAGCCCGGACGCCGTGTTCCTGGACGTGGCCTTCGGCGAGATCGTGGAGGAAGGCCCGGCCGCGCTCACCCAGGGCACGCGCATCGAGGTGCGCGAACTCTTCGGCAACGTGCCCGCCCGGCTCAAGTTCCTCAAATCCGTGGCCACGGAGACCAGGCGCTGCCAGGAGGTGCTGGAGCGCGTGGCCCTGGCGCGCCTGGACGTGGGCTTCAAGTATTCGGTGGACCAGCGCTCCGCGCTGCGCTTCGTGGCCGGGCAGGACCTGGCCGCGCGCCTGGCCGTGGTCTGGCCCCCGGCCCTGGCCCAGGCCCTGCTCCCCGTGGAGGGCGAGATGCACGGCATGCGCGTGACGGGCTTCGCCGCCCTGCCCCATGCCGGTCAGGCCCGCACGGACCGCATGCTCTTCTACGTGAACTCCCGCCCCGTGCAGGACCGCGTGCTCCTGCGCGCCGCGCGCGAGGCCTACAAGGGCCGGATGCTCTCCCGCGAATACCCGGCCCTGGCGCTCTTCCTGGAGGCCGGGCCCGGCGAGGTGGACGTGAACGTGCACCCGGCCAAGACCGAGGTGCGCTTCCGCGACGAGGGCCTGGCCTTCACCCTGGTGCGCCAGGCCGTGGCCCGCGCCCTGGACCTGGGCGCGCCCTCGGCGCGCATGACCGCCGTGCTGGACCATAACGCCCCCTCCATCGCCCCCGAGGCCAAACACGCCACCTACCGCGACTACCTCCACGAGGTGGCCCGCGAGGCCGGACGCGACGTGCCGGAAGAGGAGCAGGAGCCGCCGGTCCGCGCGGGACGCGACGCGTCCCCCGGACCGCTGGAAGGCTCCCGGAGCGAAGCGCCCTGGCGGCCCCAGGGCGGCCCCGCCGCCGGGAGCGTGGAACGCCACCGCGAGCCCCCGGCCCTCTCGGGGCAGGGGATGCGCGAGCCACTGGGCGTGCGCGAACTCGGCGCGGACTACCACGCGGGACGCCAAACCTCCCCCGGCGGTTTCTCCCGACCGGACGCCCGCGGCGGCTCAGCGCGCCACGCAGCCCCGGACGGCGGCCGGGACTACGGCCCGGACTACGGCCCGGACTACGACCGGGACGGCGGCCGGGACCACCCCTCCGCCGGGACCGGCGAGGCGGGACGCCCGTCTCCCGAGGGACGCTCCGGCCTCTCCTCCTGGCTGCCCTGGGGATCGCGCGGCCAGGAAGCATCGCCCGCGAAGCCCGAGGCCGGGGCCTCGTCCCAGGCCCACGGCAAGGCCGCCCGTCAGCCAGGGCGCACGGCCAAGGGCGTGGAATACCTGGGCCAGGTGGCCGACACCTACCTGGTGCTGCGTCTGGGGCGCAAAGGGCTCACGCTCCTGGACCAGCACGCGGCCCACGAGCGGGTGCTCTTCTCGCAGCTCAGGGCCGCCCAGAGCCGGGGAGAGTCGCGCCCGCTGGCCGTGGGCTTCGAGATGAGCCTGCACCCCTCCGAGACCCGCCGCCTGGAGTCTCTGTGGAAGGACCTGACGGCCCTGGGCTTCCAGATGCGCGCCGACCGCCCCGGCGTGGTGGGCGTGCGCGGCGTGCCGCCGCTCTTGAGCGCGGGCCAGGCCAAGGAGTTCTTGCGCGACGTGCTCTCGGGCAAGGCGCGCACCATGGACGACCTCTGGGCCGTGATGAGCTGCAAGGCGGCGGTGAAGGCCGGGGACGCCCTGGCCGAGCACGAGGCCCTGGCCCTGGTGGAGGCCTGGAGCGCCGCCAAGGACCGCGACCACTGCCCCCACGGCCGCCCCGTGGCCGTGCACTGGGACGCGAAGGACCTGGAGAAGCTTTTCAAGCGGGGGAAGTAGGCCCGCACGACCCCATCGGCGCGGCGCGTCCGTTGGCCGCCAACGCGGCACGAACGGACGCCAAGGCATGGCGGACCCCGGATCGGAGGCCCCGCAACCCGGCGTCCGAACGCGCCGGAAAGCCTGCCGGTCTCTACAGGTAGGGGTCTTCCGCCAGCAAGTGGTTTCGCACGTAGTCCCGCACGCCCTCTTCCAGGGAGGCGAAGGGCCCGCGGTAGCCCGCCGCGCGGAGCCGGTCCACGGGGGCCTGGGTGTAGTACTGGTAGCGGTCGCGGATCTGCTCTGGGATGTCCACGTACTCGATGCGCGGGGGCGCGCCCATGGCCTCGAACACGGCCAGGGCTAGGTCCGTGAAGCTGCGCGCCGCGCCCGTGCCCACGTTGAACACGCCGTTGGCCTCGGGGTGCTCCAGGAGCCAGGCCACCACCTCGGCGCAGTCCTTCACGGAGACGAAATCGCGCAGCTGACCGCCGTCGGCGTAGTCGGGCCGGTGGGAACGGAAGAGCCGAACGCCGCCGGTGTCCCGGATCTGCTCGAAGGACTTGCAGGCCACGCTGCGCATGTCGCCCTTGTGGTATTCGTTGGGGCCGTAGACGTTGAAGAACTTCAGGCTGGCGATGGAGTTGAGCCAGCCGTTGTCGCGCGCGGTCAGGTCGAAGCGGTGCTTGGAATAGCCGTACATGTTCAGGGGCCGCAGGCGGTCCAGGCCCTCGGGGCCGTCGTCGAAGCCCCGGGAGCCGTCGCCGTAGGTGGCGGCGCTGGAGGCCGTGACGAAGCGCGCGCCGTGCTCCAGGCAGAAGCGGCAGAGCTCCGTGGTGTAGCGGGTGTTGTTCTCGTGGAGGAAGTCCGCGTCGCGCTCGGTGGTGGCCGAGCAGGCCCCCATGTGCACCACGGCCGTGACGCCGAAAGGATCGCCCCCCTGGCGCAGACGGCGCAGGAACTCGTCCTTGTGCAGGAAATCAGCAAAGGAGCGGTTCACCAGGTTGCGCCACTTCTCACCCGAGCCCAGGGCGTCCACCACCAGGATGTCCTTTCGCCCCGCCTCGTTGAGCTTCCAGATGACCGCGCTGCCGAGAAACCCGGCTCCGCCCGTGACCACAAGCATGGTCCCTCCCGCATACAACTCGCCGTTTTCACCGGACTAAATCACCGGCGGAACCAAGGCAACCGTTTTGCCTTGGCATGGCCTCGTGAAATAGGGTACAAGTCCCCGTACCGCCACACCCATTTTCCCGAGAGGCTGACCCATGTCGATTTTCAACGAATTCGATCTCGCACTCAAGGCCATCTACCAGCAAGCCGTGGAAGACGAACGGCTCATCCAGAACCCCGGCACGCAACGGCTCAAGCGCATCAGCCTGGAGGAGCCCGAGGTGGTCGAGACGCTCTACGGCAACGTCGTGGCCCGCACCGAGCCCGCCTCACGAGCCAAGCCCCACACCCGCAACAACATCGACTCCCCCTTCAACCAGTCCGAGTTCACCCTCCTGGCCCAGGCCCGCAAGGCCCTGGCCGGGCAGCAGCTCATCTGCATCGACGTGCTCGTGCGCCAGGACGACGACCAGGCCGTCACGGCCCGGCTCATGGTGCCGCGCCGCTTCGCCCACATCGCCTACGGCGGGGCCAAGCTCTTCGGCCCCCTTGTGAAGGACGTGACGGACCCCACCTACCAGGTGATCTTTTTTCACGACGAGGCCTGGAAGGACAACGCCGAGAAACCCCTGGCCGAAAAGGACATCACCATCCGCCTCATCCACTCCGAGGACGGCCGCATGATCAAGATCGTGCGCAACTCCAGCTACCTGGGCGAATGGAAAAAGGGCGTCTTCGCGGGCGAGTCCTGGCGCGCCAAGGTGGCCAAGGAGGGCATCTTCCTCCACGCGGGATGCCGGCGCGACTGCCTGGAGATGGCCCACGGCGGCATGGAAACCCAGACCTCGCTCTTCGTGGCCCTTTCGGCCAACGGCAAGACCTCCCTCACCTGCCGCGTGCTGGCCCGCAACATCGGGGAGGAATCCTGGCTGATCCAGGACGACGGCGGCATCCTCAAGCGCGACGGCTCCTTCCACGGCTTCGAGCAGGGCGGCATCTACGCCAAGACCGACGGCCTCACCCCCTCGGAGCAGATCGAGACCTACTACGGCGCGCTCAAGCCCGACACCTACCTGGAGAACGTCCACGTGGAGCCCGAGGGCGCGCTGGACTTCTTCAACATCCAGCGCACCTCCAACGGCCGCGCGGTCATCGAGCGGCGCGACTTCATGCACGCCCACCGCTCCATCGTGGCCCCCGAGATCAACAACATCTTCCTCATCACGCGCGGCCCCACCATCCCCGCCGTGGCCCGCCTCTCCCACTGGCAGGCCACAGCGCTCATGGTGCTGGGCCAGTCCATGGAGTCCTCCGCGGGCGACCCCTCCCAGGCCGGGGCCATCAAGAACGTCTTCTTCTACGATCCCTTCCTGGCCGGAAACCGCGTGGAGCACGCCCACCTCTTCCACGACATCCTGCGCTGGAACCCGCACATCAACTGCTACCTGCTCAACACCGGCGGCGTGGGCGAGGGCGAGCACCACCGCAAGATCACCCTCCTGGACACCGTGAACATCCTGGAGGCCGTGCTGCGCCGCTCCCTGGAAGACTGGGAGGCCAACGAGGCCACCGGATACCTGGTGCCCCGCGCCGTGCGCGGCGTGGACTCCATCGTCTTCCACCCCGAAAAGCTCTTCCCCAGGCAGGACTTCGAGGAACGCCAGGCCGCGCTCTACGCCAAGCGCCGGGAGATCCTGGAATCCTACCCCGGGCTGGACAGGGCCATCGTCAACTCGCTCAAGAAGTAGAGGGACCGGGGGCCGGGCGCGCGCCCGGCCCCCGTGGCCCGTTGCATCCCTCCCCGGCCGGGGGTATGTCCCCCCGCATGAAACGCACCCACCCGCTCCGCCGGGCGTCCCGCGCCCCGGCCCTCGTCCTGGCGTTGGCGTTGGCCCTGGGCCTCCCGAACGTCGCGCCCGTTCGCGCCCAGGCCCCGGACCTCACGGCCCGGGCCGACCGCCTCCTGGGCCTCCCCTACCGCGTGGACGGCGTGCTCGACGAAAAGGGCCGCTGGACCACCTTCGAGCACCCCGAAAAGACCTTCGATTCCCCCGGGCTCAACTGCTCGGGCCTGGAGTTCGCGCTCATGCGCCTGCTGGCCCCCTCCGGCCCCCCGGCATCCCTGGCCGGGCGCGACCGCCAGGGCGACTCCGGCCCGGGAGCTTCCATGGGCCAGGACTGGGACTACGGCTTCGACCTGACGCTCAACCTCACCGAGGGCCTGGCCCGCCGCTGGCTCCTGCCCGAACCGCGCGCCGTGTCCCCCGCCGACACCGGGCGCGAAACGCTGGGCTTCCCCCTCTCCGACGAGGCCGCCTGGCGCAGGGCGCTCGCCCAGGTGAAGCCCGGCCAGGCCTGCCTGGTGAGCTTCAGCCAGACCGGGCGGCGCAAGGGCTACACCCTCCAGCACTACCACGTGGGCGTGGTGCTTCCCGACGCCACGGGCGGACGCTGGCTCTACCAGTCCACGCCCAAGTCCGGCGTGACGAAGACCAACCTGACCGATCCGGCGGGCATGAAGCGCTTCCAGGCCTCCTTCGCGGGCAAGGACCGGCGTGTGCTGCTGCTCTCGGCCGACCTGCCGCCCGCGCGCTGAGCCAGCCCCGTCCGGGTCGCCGCGCCCGGGTCGCCGCGCCCGAGGCGGCCAGGGGCGCGACGCGGGGCGTTTCGCGCGCGCCGGAGGGGCCGGGGCGCCCCACCCCGGAGCGCCATCCGGGCGTTGCCCGGGCGGGCCAAACAGGCTACACCCCCTCACCGACACCGACCGCACAAGGAGCACGGCCGTGGGCAAGGAAAAAGCGACCCTGGAAACCATCAAGACCCAGCCCGAGTTCGATCTGGAATACTACATGGAGATCAGCGGGCTCATGCGCATCACGCAGGACCTGGCCGAACTCCTGGAGCACTACTGGAACGCCTGGGAAAAGCAGATCAAGGCCTACCGCATGGAACCCTCGGCCAAGGACGCCGACGACGGCTTCCTGCTGGTCTACCTGGACGAACCCACCGAGCAGCAAGTGCAGAAGGCCTTCGAGGACAACCAGCACCACGGCCTGGCCTTCCACCACCTGGCCATCACCCTGGTGATGTGCGCGGCCCAGAGCGTGATGCCCGAGCTGATCGGCGGGTGCATGCCCATGCCCACGCCCAGCCGCGAGGCCAAGAAGAAGTTCAAGAAGCTGGGCCTGGTCTGGGACGACAAGGGCTCCATGAACCGCACCTACGCCGTGCTCACCGCCTACCCCTACAAGGGCGGCTGCGAAGACTGCCACATCTGCGACTCCTGCCCCTCCAGCCAGACGCGCGAGATCGGGCGCATGGAAGACTAGGCCCCGGCGCAAGCCCGGCCACACCCTGACGCGACGCGCCCCCGTGCCCCGGCACGGGGGCGCTTTTCTTCGCGGGCCACGCCTTCGACGCGGCACGGACGCTCCCGCGAATCACCGGGAAACGCGCCCGGACGCCTCTGCCCGCACGACGCCTTGCCGGGGCGCGCGGGAGCGCACCCCAGCGCGCCGACGCCCTGCGCCATCGCCTTGCCGAATGCGGCCCGGTCCCTCCAATCGGGACAAACGATTTGTCCAACCTCCCGCCAGGCCTGTAATCCTGCCCTTCAACCGCCGGATCGGCCGGCGGCCCCGCACGGCCGGTCCGCCGACAGCGAGGCTCCATGCGTCCGCCGCATCCCGAACACTGGTCCTTCGACGACGAATTCGACGGCGGCGAGGAGACCTGCGGCCGAGTGATCATCAACCTGCACACCTACGTCAAACCCCTCCCCCCCGGCACGCGCCTGCTCCTCGTCTCCGAGGACCCCGCCGCGCCCGTGGAGTTTCCGGCTTGGTGCAGGATGACCCGCAACGCCCTGCTGGAAACGGCCCATCCCTACTACCTCATCGAACTCAAACCGGCACTCAAGGAGAACCCTCATGGCTGACACCTTCTGCGTCACCATCACCCACTGCCGCACCGACGGCGATAAGGCCACCCTCGGCTTCGTGGTGGCCAACGCCGCCCTGGGCAGCGAAAAGGACACCATGGTCTTCCTCTCCACCGACGGCGTTTACTGCGCCGTGAAGGGCGAGGCCGAGAAGATCGACGAGGGCGCGCCCTTCGCGCCCCTGAAAGAGCTCATCGGCAAGTTCGTCAAGGCGGGCGGGAAGATCTTCGTGTGCACCCCCTGCCTGAAGAAGCGCGGCCTCTCCGAAGCCGACCTCATCGAGGGCGCGACCCCGGCGGGCGGCGCGGTGCTCGTGGAATGGCTCGCGGCCGGATCGCCCTGCGTGGCCTATTGACCCCACCCCGGGGCGCGGCAGGCCCGCCGCGCCCCGGTCTCCACAAAGGACGCCCATGACCAGCGACGACGCCTTCACCCCGCCCGAGCCCGCCAGGGTCTTCGACGGCGGCGACCTGGACTGCGGATCGGGCCTGGCGCTCATGATCCGCGAACACATGCTCGCCGTGCCCCAGGGGCAGGTGCTGGAGATGATCAGCCGCGAGCCGACCGTGGCCGACGACCTGCCCCCCTGGTGCCGCCTTTCCGGGCATCAATTCCTGGGCAGCCTGCCCGGCCCCTCCGGCGTGCGCTACTTCATGCGCCGGGGCATGCCCCCCGGGGCCTCGGGCGAACAGGCCGAGCGACAGGCCCTGGACGAGGACAAGCGCCGCGCCAGGCAGTACCAGTGGCGGCTGCGCGTGCGCGGGGGCGAGGGCCAGACCAGCACGGTTTACTGCCGCAACTTCTCCTGGAAACTCGGCCAGCCCGCCAGCTTCGAGGAGCGCGACGCCCACCCCAGCGCCGTGGAGGCCCTGCTCGGCGCGCTGGGCGCCTGCCTGGCCACGGGCTACGCCACCCTCTGCTCCAGGGAGGGCCTGGCCCTGGACGACGTGGAGGTGACCGTGAAAGGCACGCTGAACAACGTGCTGGCCCACCTGGGCCTGGAAGAGGGCGACCCCTCCTTCGCAGCCATCGAGGCGCGCTGCTTCGCCTCCACCCTGGACGACGAGGACAAGGCCCGCGAGCTCTGGCGCATGGCCGTGGCCCGCTCGCCCCTGGCCGCCACCCTGGCCCGGGCCGTGGACCTCAAAACCTCCTTCACCGCGTCATGACGGCCTTCACCACCACCCAGGTGGGCAGCTGGCCCCGCTCCAAACGGATGCTGCGCGCCCTGCGCGACCGCCGCCTGGGCCAGATCGACCGCAAGGCCTTCGACGCCGCGGCGGACGAGGAGGTGCGCCGCACCGTGCGCATCCAGGAGGAGGCCGGGCTCGACGTGCTCGTGGACGGCGAGCACCGTCGCGACAACTTCTACAGCTTCGTGGCCGAGAAGCTCGAGGGCGTGCGCCTGATGTCCCTGGCCGAAATGCTCGACGAAATGGAGGACAAGTCCGGCTTCGAGGAGATGCTCACCACCCTGGACGTGCCCGCCTCGGCCATCCGCAACCCCACCTGCACCGGCCGCCTGACCCGGCGAGAGCCCCTGGCCGCGGGCGACCTGGACTTCATGAGAACCCTCACGGACCGCCCCGTGAAGATCACCCTGCCCGGACCCTACCTGCTCACGCGCTCCATGTGGGTGAGCGCCTACACGAAGAAGGCCTACGCCAGCCAACAGGAGATGGGGCGCGACGTGGTGCGCCTGCTGCGCGAGGAGCTGGAGGAACTGACCGCCCGGGGCTGCGAGTTCGTGCAGTTCGACGAACCCGTGCTCACCGAGGCGGTGATGAGCGGGGAGTGCGGACGCCGAACGTTCATGTGAGCGACGCTCGCCACCCGCCGGGACGTGGGTGAAGAACTCGATTACGCCGCACAGCTCGTCAACGAGGTGATCGAGGGCGTGCAGGGCAGGCCCGGCGCGCCGCGCATCGGCCTGCACATCTGCCGGGGCAACTGGTCCACCCGCGAGGAGGTGCTCCTCACGGGAGACTACCGCCCGCTCTTGCCCGCGCTCGAAAAGATGCGCGTGGACCAGTACGTGCTGGAATTCGCCACCCCGCGCGCCGGGGAGATCGAGGTGGTCGGCCGGGCGCTCTCGGGCGCCAACCCCGGTGGCGGGGCGCCCCGGGAACTGGGCCTGGGCGTGGTGAACCCGCGCACCGTGGAGGTGGAGACGCCCGAGGCCATCGCTGCCCGCGCCGAGGAGGCCCTGCGCTTCTACCGGCCCGGACAGCTCTTCCTGAACACCGATTGCGGCTTCGGCTGCTTCGCCAACCGCTGCGTGAACGTGGAGGAGATCGCCTCGGCCAAGATCGCCAGCATCGCCCGCGCGGCGAGGCTCCTGCGCGAACGCCACGGCTGAGCGCCGGGCAGCCCCAGGCCCAAAGCAAACGCCCCTCTTCCGGCAGGCGGCAAGAGGGGCGTGTGGGCCGGGCTCCAGGGGAGCTGCCGGCCCTGCATGACGAGTGGGAGCTCGTTGGCCGGATTTAGTTGGCCGGAGGAGTGGTCTTCTTCTTGGAGGACTTCTTCTTGGCCATCTGTTCGATGTAGGAGCCCTGCTTGTCGGTGGAGGTCTTGCCTTCAAAGGCGAAGGCGGCGGAGGCGAACACCAGGCAGGCGGCCACGGCGAGGAGAACGGCTTTCTTCATTGCATGATCCTCATTGGGTTGGGGTTGTTCAGTTGACGCCCTGCATCACGCGGCGCACCACAGTGGTATTGCAGTGCGCGGCGTCCTGCGACGCGTGGGCGTATCGCTACGCGCCCCAGGATTGCCGTTGCCTTTCCACTGCATTACAGAACTGAAAGGCCTTCCGCCCCGGCCCCGTTGACACGTCCACCTGAGGGGTCTATCTGCAGTTGCATGCGCATCCTTCTCGTGGAAGACGACGCCAAGATCGCCGCCTTCATCGCCCAGGGCCTCAAGCAGAACGGCTTCGCGGTGGACCACTGCCCCGACGGCCGTGACGGCTTGCACATGGCGCTCACGGAATCCTACTCCGCCGCAGTGGTGGACCTCATGCTCCCGGGCCTCGACGGCCTGCGCCTGATCGAAGAGATGCGCGCAAGCCGCGTGAACACCCCCGTAATCATCCTCTCGGCCAAACACACCGTGGACGACCGCGTGCGCGGCCTCCAGGCCGGCGGCGACGACTACCTGCCCAAGCCCTTCTCCTTCGCGGAGCTTCTGGCAAGGCTCCAGGCCCTTATCCGGCGCTCCACCAGCACGGCCGAAACCACGCAGCTCTGCGTGGGCCCCATCGCCATGAACCTGCTCACCCGCGAGGTCACGCGCGATCAGGCCCCGCTCACGCTCCAGCCCCGGGAGTTCTCCCTGCTGGAGTTCTTCATGCGCAACCCCGGCAAGGTGCTCTCCAAAACCATGATCATGGAGCACGTCTGGAACTACAACTTCGACCCCCAGACCAACGTTGTGGACGTGCTGGTCTGCCGCCTGCGCAACAAGATCGACAAGGGCTTCGAGCCCAAGATGCTCTCCACCCTGAGGGGGGTGGGCTATGTTCTCAAGCCTCCCCGGCCGGATCAGGCGTAGCACCGTCTTTCGCCTCACGGCCAGCTACGCCTTCCTCTACATCGCCAGCTCCCTCGTGCTCTTCGTGATCGCCTACGTGCTGCTCACGCAGGTGGTGCGCTCGCAGGACCAGAAGAACCTCTCGGACAAGCTCAACGAATACGCCTACATCGAGCGCACAAAAGGCCTGGGCGCGCTCATCGAGTTCATCCGGCGCGACACTGCGGAGTACGAGGAGCCCGACTACTTCGTGCGCATCCTCGGTCCGGCGGGCGCGGAACTCTTCACCGTGGCCCCCAGCGGCTGGGAGCTGCCCCCGCGCGCAGAACTGGACGCCCAGGCCCGCGACGGGGCCCAGTGGTGGCTGTGGGGCTCGCAGAAGGCCGGGGGCGGGGTCTACGAGTTCAGCGCCCGGCGCATGTCCGGCGGCGCGCTGGTGATCGTGGGCAGCGACGCCAGGCAGCGCGAGCACCTGCTCTCCGAGTTCCAGGTGATCTTCCTGTTCATCACGGGCACGGTGGTGGTGCTGGGTCTGGGCGTGGGCGTGGTGCTGGCCCGGCGCACCCTGGCCCCCCTGCGCGACCTCATCGCCGCCGTGAACTCCATCGGCCGGGGCAGCATGGACGCCCGCGTGCCCACCCGGGGCGCAGACGACGAGCTCGACGAACTGGCGAGCCTCTTCAACTCCATGCTCGAGCGCATCTCCACCCTCATCCAGGGCATGCGCGACACCCTGGACAACGTGGCCCACGACCTGCGCACCCCCCTCACCCGGGCCAAGGCCGTGGTGGAGGTCGCCCTCCAGGGCAACCACTCCCGGGAGGAACTGCGCGAGGCCCTCATGGACATCGCCGAGGAGAACGAGCGCATCCGCGCCACGCTCACCACGCTCATGGACATCTCCGAAGCCGAGACAGGGGCCATGCGCCTGGACATCGCGCGCGTGGACCTGGCCGGGCTGCTGGAGGAGTGCGCGGAGCTCTACGAAGACGTGGCCCAGGAGAACGCCGTGGAGCTGGCCCTGGACCTGGAGGGGGACCTGCACGCCCTGGCCGACGCCGGGCGCGTGCGCCAGGTGCTGGCCAACCTCCTGGACAACGCCCTCAAGTATTCCGACGTGGGGGGGCGGGTTACCGTGCACGGTCGGCGCGAGCAGGGGCTGGTGCTCGTCACGGTGAGGGACCGGGGCGTGGGCATCGCCCCCGAGGACATGCCGCGCATCTTCGAGCGCCTCTACCGGGGCGACAAGAGCCGCTCGCGCCGGGGCCTGGGCCTGGGCCTCTCGCTGGTGCGCGCGGTGCTCGCGGCCCACGGCGGGGCCATCGCCGTGGAGAGCGAGCCCGGCAAGGGCAGCGCCTTCACCTTCAGCCTTCCTGGGGCCTGAGCCCCACCCCTACATGGCCTGCTTGGGCCAGTACTCGCTGCGGTCGCGGTAGACCTTCTCCAGCTTGGCGTATTCCTTGCGATCGTCCTCGGTGCGGATGCGCTCCTTGGCCTTTTCCATCTGCATGCGGGTCTGGCGGGGATCGTTGGCGTAGACGGCGGAGTAGGCCAGGTTCAGGTGGGCCTGGAAGAGGTCGCCCACTTCGCCGTAGATGCGCGCCATCTGCTGGCGCACCTCGGGGGAATCCGGGGCGTAGGCCACCACGCGGCGCATGAGCTGCATGGCCTCCACGCGCTTGCCCTCCTGGGCCTGGAACAGGGCGTAGCCCTCCACGGCCACCATGTCGCGCGGGTTTTGCTCCACGGCCCGCTTGAGCAGGCTCCCGGCGCGCTGGAAGTCGCGCAGGCGCAGGTAGAAGCGCCCGGCCTCACGCAGCCAGAGGGAGTCGTCCCCGCCCTCCTTGAGGGCCGCCTCGAAGGCCTCGCGGGCCTTGGCGTTCTCGGTGGTGCGCCCCAGGGCCATGGCCAGGCCCAGGCGGTCGAGCTTGGTCATGGACGCGCCCTTGCGCGAGAACCAGGCGATGGCCGTGCCCGGGTCCTGGTAGCGAGCGCGGATCACGGTCTGCACGCGCAGGAAGCGCTCGTCGCGGTCGGGCCGGGAGACCACGTTCTTGGGCAGGCGCGCCACGCGCTCGGAAAGGTAGCCCACGCGCTCGTTGATCTCGGGGTGGGTGGAGAGGTAGGCGGGCACGGAGCCGTAGCCCTTGAATATCTTGGTGCGCTGCATCACCTCGAAGGCCTGGGGCAGCCCGCGCGGGGGGTAATTTGCGTTCACGAGGTAGTTCATGCCCACCTCGTCGGCCTCGCGCTCGTCGTCGCGCGAGTAGTTGAGCAGGGCCTGGCGCGCGGCGGCCTGGGAGCCCACCATCATGGCCCCGGCCGCGTCCTTCTGCCCCGTGGCCGCGCCCAGGGCGAACCCCGCCAGCACGCCCAGCATGGAGGCGATGCCGATCATGCTGGACTGCTCCACGCGCTTGGCGATGTGGCGCTGCGTCACGTGGGCCAGTTCGTGGGCCAGAACGCCCGCCACCTCGGATTCGTGGTCCATGCTGAGGATCAGCCCCGTGAACACGAACACGTAGCCCGCCGGGGCCGCGAAGGCGTTCACGGCGTTGTCGCGCACCACGGCCACCGTGAAGGGGAACGGCTGCGGCGGCATCTGGCGCGTGATGCGCTCCACCACCTCCCGGGCGTAGTCCACCACCTCGGAATCTTCCACCATGGGCAGCTTGGAGCGGATGAGCACGTTGAACTTCTCGCCCAGCTCCTTCTCGTCCTTGAGGTCGAAGGAGAACATGCCGGCCCGGGCCGGGGCGGCGCTCCAGGGGGCCGGGAGAGCCAGGGCCAGGGCCAGCAGCAGGGCCAGCGCCCGAGCGGGCAGGCTGTGCGTTGGGTGCGGCATGGATGCGTTATAAACCCTTTCCCGGAGTTGGCAACCCGTACGGGATGCTCCTGCGGTGGGGTCGTCCATGCCGCGCGGCCGGTTACGCCCGGGCCCATGCCACCGGACCCGCCCTGATTTCCCGTTGAGTCCCGGCCTGAACTATGCCACTGAAAAGGATCGGGTGGTTTCCCTCGTGGCCAGTCCGCGCATTGCTTCAGGAGCCCCAATGAAACGGATGTTCACCGCCGTCTTTCTGGCCTTCGTTCTGGCCGCCGCAGTGGTGTCACTCCAGGCTCCCGATCGCCATGGGCCACGACAGCACACGGTGGGCATCCTCCAGCACACGGCCAACAACGCCAGCACCGTCGCGGGCTTCAAGGCCGAGCTCGCGAAGCTGGACCGCAAGGAAGGCATGAACCTGACCTTCGTGGAGCCGCCCCCCGCGGCCACGGCCGCCGACCTCAAGGAGCGCATGGCCGAAATCCTGGCCCAAAAGCCCGACCTTGTCTTCGCCTCGCCCACCCTGGCCGCCCTGACAGCCAGGGAAGCCACCCGGGAAAGCGGCCCGCCCGTGGTCTTCGCGCCGGTCAACGATCCCGTCTCGTCCAAGGTGGTGGAGACCCTCCACCGCCCCGAGAGCAACCTCACGGGCGTGCGCCTGGCCCCCAGCGAGGGCCGCAGGCTCCAGGAGCTCCTTGAGCTGGCCCCCGGCGCGCGCCGCGTCTTCGTGCCCTACAACCCCGACGACCCCAGCGCCCGCGCCTCCATGGAACAGCTCGTGGACAGCGCCAGGGTTCTCGGCGTGGAGATCATGGCCCTCTCCATCTCCGACACCACCGACCTCTTCGCGAACGGCGGCCTTGTCCCCGCCAGGGCGCAGGCCGTGTTCATGCCCCGCGAGGGGCTGGTGATGTCGCGCTTCCGGGAGTTCATCGCCCTGGCCGAGGCCCGGCGCATCCCGCTCTCCACCCCGCGCATGGAGCAGGTGCGCGAGGGCGTGCTCACGGGCTACGGCTTCGTGGGAGAGGAACTGGGCCGCCAGGCCGCCGCCATGGCGAACCAGATCCTCAACGGAACCCCCGTCTCGGGAATGCCCGTGGAGACCGCTCAGGACTATCTCTTCATCAATCTCGCGGCCGCACGGCGCATCGGGCTCCACGTTCCCGACGGCTTCCTGGACCGCGCCCAGTACGTCTTCCGGGAGCCTCAATGAGCGCCATGGCCCCGCCGCGTCTGAGCCGCGCCCTGTCCTGGAGTTTCCTGGCCCTGGCCGCCGCGCCCATCCTGTTGCTGGCGGGGTTGATCACCTTCGCGGGCTACGAAACCCGCCTGGAGGACGTGTACCGCTACAACCACCAGCGCGCAGACAACCTGGCCCTGCGCACCGGCGAGCTCCTGGGAGGCTCGGCCCGGGAAATCCTCGCCGCCCTGCGCGCCAAGGACTTCTACGCCCAGGAATCGCGCATCCGCCGGGCCATGCTCCTGGAGATCGCCACCGGCATGCCCATGCTGCGCGAACTGCGCGTGATGGGCCCGGACGGCGCCGCACTGGCCGCCGTCTCGGCCTTCAAGGCCCTGGACCACGCCAGCGCCAGGCCCGAAACCTCGGCCACCTTCCGCACCGCCATGGAGACCGGCATGCCCGCCTTCGGCGAGGTGATCATCGACCCCGACGTGGGCGAGCCCCTCCTGCCCATGGCCGTGCCCGTGCCCGAGCCGCGCTCCGGGGGGGTGCGGGCCGTGATCATGACCACGTTGCGCCTCAAGGTCCTGCGCGACCTGGTGCTCGCCCTCTCGGACCTGCCCCACCAGACCGCCCTGATCACCACCACCGGGGGACGCATCCTGGCCAGCCCGGACTTCTCCCAGGTGCTGGCGGGCGAGGTGTTCCTGCCCCAGGTCGGCCCCGGGGTGCAGAAGGGCTCCGCGGCCATGCCTTGCGTGGCCGCATCGAGCCCCGTGCGCATCGGAGACCAGGTGCTCGCCGCCGTGGCCGAAGAGGACGCCGCCCACGCCCTCAAGCCCTTCTATCGCAACCTCGTCGTCACCGCCCAGGTGTTCGTCGCCGCCCTGGCCGCCGCCGCGCTCCTGGCCTGGCTGGCCCGCCGCCACCTCCTGAGCCCCGTGAACGACCTGACGCGCACCGCGGCCTCCATCCATGCCGGCGACCTCACCGCACGCGCCGCCGGCGGCCGCTTCCGCGAAACACGCGCGGTGGCCGAGGCCTTCAACGTGATGACCGGACGCCTCCTGGACACCAAGGCCGACCTGGAACGCCAGGTGCTCGAGCGCGCCCGCGCCGAAGAGGCCCTGCGCGAAAGCGAGAACCGCTACCGCCTCCTGGTGGAACACGCCCGCGACGCCATCTATCTGGCGGACACCGAAGGACGCCTCGTGGACGTGAACCCCGAGGCCTCCGCCCAGACCGGCTACTCCCGCGAGGAACTGCTCGCCATGCGCGTGGCCGACGTGGACGCCAAGGCCTCGGCGGAATCCTTCGCCAGCTTCGCCCGGGAACTGCTCACCCTGCGCCACGCTGAATTCGAGACGATCCACCGCCGCAAGGACGGCTCCACCTTCCCCGTGGACGTGCACGTGAGCTGCTTCGAAACCGAAGGCAAACCCTATGTGCTGGGCTTCGCCCGCGACGTGGCGGAACGCCGCCGCATGCAGGAGGTGATGATCCAGACCGAAAAGATGATGAGCCTGGGCGGCCTGGCCGCCGGCATGGCCCACGAGATCAACAACCCCCTGGGGGGCATCCTCCAGGCGGCCCAGGTGGTGCAGCGCAGGCTCTGTGTTTGCTCCCAGGCCAACCTTGACGCCGCCCGCGAGGCGGGCGTGAACTTCGAAGCCCTGGAGGCCTACCTGGAAAAGCGCGAAGTGCCCCACTTCCTGGCAGAGGTGCGGGCATCGGCCATGCGCGCGGCGGGCATCGTGACGAGCATGCTGGAGTTCAGCCGCAAGGGAGACTCGGGCAGGACTCCGGAAGACCTGTCCCAGCTGCTGGACAAGGCCGTGGAACTCTGCGGCACGGACTACGACCTGAAAAAGAACTACGATTTCCGGCGTATCGAGGTCGTGAGAAGCTACGCGCCGGACCTGCCCCCCGTGCCCTGCCACGCCACCCAGGTGCAGCAGGTGTTCATGAACATCCTGCGCAACGCGGCCCAGGCCCTGCAGCAGACGCGCAAGGAGCGCCCCCCGCGCATCGAGGTGAGCGCCCGGGCCGAGGACGGCATGGTGCGCGTGGACATCGCCGACAACGGCCCCGGCATGCCCGAGGACGTGCGCCGCCGCGTGTTCGAGCCCTTCTACACCACCAAGGACCCGGGCGTGGGCACGGGCCTTGGCCTTTCGGTCTCCTTCTTCATCGTCACCCGCCAGCACGGCGGCGAGATCCACGTGGACTCCGAGCCCGGCATCGGCACGATCTTCACCGTGAAGCTGCCGGTGGAGCGCCGCCCCTGAGGCCGCCAAGGCCATCCGGCGTGCGAAACGTTTCCACACAGGCCCTTCTGAAGACGTCCCGCCGTCTTCCCTGAGGAAAGCGCGCCCCATGGATCCCTGGTTCGAGAGCCACTACAGCCACGCCGCACGGACCATCCACGGCATGCTCTCCACGCTCATGCCCTTGGCCGGCGCAAGGCTTCTCGACTTCGGCTGCGGCGACGGCACCACCGCCGCCGGCGCGGCGGCGCTCGGACTGGGATTCGTGGTCGGCGCGGACACCACCGCGTCCTTCAACCATCTGCCCTTGCATCTGGCCGCCAACCTGGGCCATGCCGCGCAGCCGTCCAACCTGGCCTTCGTCCAGATCGATCGCTCCTGTCGGCTGCCCTTTGCCCCGGGCGCCTTCGACGCCGCCTACAGCTGGTCCGTCTTCGAGCACCTGGCCGACATTCCGGCCGCACTGGAGGCCCTGCGCGCGGCCCTGCGCCCCGGCGGACTCTGCCTCATCCAGATCGAACCGCTCTATCACTCCCCCTACGGGTCCCACCTGCAACGTCTCACGGATATCCCCTGGGGACACCTGCTCATGAGCACCGCCGCCTTCACAGCCCTGGCCGAGGCCACCCCCGAGCACGCGGCCGCCCCCGACACCGGCGACCTGCTCTACTCCCTGAACGAATTCGCGGCCTACAAGAAACACCTGGTGGAGCAGTTCCTGAACCTCAACCGGGTCACCGTGCGCCAGCTCCTCCACCACGTCCGGGACTCGGGACTGACACCGGTGCGTGTGCTGGCCTCGAAAGCCCCCGCCGAGCTGGTCCCGCCCCCTCAGCTTCTGTGCGTCCACAGCCTGGAGGACCTGACGACCAGCGCGGTCTACCTGCTGCTGCGACGCTAGGCGGAGAGATTCCCCATCCAGGCCGCATACCTGCACTCCCTTACGCAGAAACGGCCCTCGCCCCCAAAGGGGCGCGGGCCGTCCGCTTTCTTCCGTATGCCGCCTCGCGGCCGGGAAACTAGGCCTTCTCGCGCTTCTTCTGCCCGTGCAGCATGTGGCGCTTGGTGGCCGAAAGCTCGGCCTTGCGCAGGCGGATGGACTGGGGCGTCACCTCCACCAGTTCGTCCTCGCGCACGAAGTGGATGGCCCGCTCCAGGGTCATGGGGCGGATGGGGGTGAGCACGCAGTTCTCGTCCTTGCCGGAGGCGCGCATGTTGGTGAGCTTCTTTTCCTTGGTGGGGTTCACGTCCAGGTCGTTGTCGCGGTTGTGCTCGCCGATGATCATGCCCTCGTACACCGGGTCGCCCGCGGTGATGAACATCTCGCCGCGCGGCTCCAGGTGGAACAAGCCATAGGTAACGCCCACGCCCTGGCGGTCGGCCACCAGCGACCCGGTGAACCGGGTGGGGAAGTCGCCCCGGTGGAGTTCGTAGCCCTCCAGGTAGGAGTTCATGATGCCGGTGCCCTTGGTGTCGGTGAGGAACTCGTCGCGGTAGCCGATGAGCCCGCGCGAGGGCACGGAGAACTCCATGCGCACCCGGCCCTTGCCGTGGTTCACCAGGTTCACCATGCGGCCCTTGCGGATGGAGAGCTTTTCCGTGACCACGCCGAGGAAGGTCTCGTCGCAGTCCACGAACACGCGTTCGATGGGCTCGATGCGCTTGCCGTCCTTTTCCTTGAAGATGACCTCGGGGCGGCCCACGGTGAGCTCGAAGCCCTCGCGGCGCATGGTCTCGATGAGGATGGCCATCTGGAACTCGCCGCGTCCCTTGACGATGAAGCTGTCCTTCTCCTCGCTCTGCTCCACCTTGATGGCCACGTTGGAGAGGGCCTCGCGCTCCAGGCGCTCCAGAATTTTGCGCGACTGCACGATCTTGCCCTCGCGGCCAACCAGGGGCGAGGTGTTGATGGCGAACTTCATGGACACGGTGGGCTCGTCCACGGTGATGCGGGGCAGGGCCTTGGGAGCGGCGGCGGTGCAGATGGTGTCGCCGATCTTCACGTCCTCGATGCCCGAAAGCACGATGGTGTCGCCCGGGGTGGCCTCTCCGGCCTCCACCAGCCCGGGACCCTGGTAGGTCTGCAGGCGGGTGACGCGCAGCTGGTTCACGCCGCCGCCCTCGCCCATGCACACCAGGGTTTCGTTCTGGTGGGCCACGCCGTTCATCACGCGGCCGATGGCCAGGCGGCCCAGGAAGTCCGAGTAGCCCAGGTCCGCCACCAGCATCTGGAAGGGAGCGGCGGTGTCGTAACGCGGGGCGGGAACGTGCTCCAGGATGGCGTCGAACAGGGGGGTCAGGTCGCTGCCTTCGTCCTCAAGGTTCAGCTTGGCCATGCCCTCGCGGCCGATGGCGTAGAGCACGGGGAAGTCCAGCTGTTCCTCGTTGGCGTCGAGGTCGATGAAGAGGTCGTAGATTTCGTCCAGCACTTCGCCCGGGCGGGCGTCCTTGCGGTCGATCTTGTTCACCACCACCATGATGGTCAGGCCGCGCTCCAGGGCTTTTTTCAGCACGAAGCGGGTCTGGGGCAGCGGTCCCTCGGAGGAGTCCACCAGGAGGATGGCGCCGTCGGCCATCACCAGGGAGCGCTCCACCTCGCCGCCGAAGTCGGCGTGGCCGGGGGTGTCGATGATGTTGATCTTCACGCCCTTCCAGGACACGGCGCAGTTCTTGGCGGCGATGGTGATGCCGCGTTCGCGTTCCAGGTCCATGGAGTCCATGACGCGGTCGTCCATTTCCTGGTTTTCGCGGAAGGTGCCGCTCTGGCGGAACATGGCGTCCACCAGGGTGGTCTTGCCGTGGTCGACGTGGGCGATGATGGCGATATTGCGGATTTTTTCGTTGGCGCTCTGATTCATTGAAGGGGTCCCCCGGATTTTGTGGCCCCCCTCCATAAGGCCCCGATGCCCCCCTGGCAAGCGAAACTCTGGTTACGGGAGCGTTTTGCAGTCCGTGCAGTTGACCACGAGGCTCACGTTGTTGGCCTGTTCGAAGGTGGTTTTCCACTCGAAGAGGTCCACGGCCAGGGTCCGGTAGAGCTCGCCGTAGGGTGTGGAGGCCTGGGAGAAGGTCAGCGCGCCGATGAAGGCCCGGTCGGCCTGGACGATCTGGGCCTGGGTGGCCTTGGCGGAGGAATAGGCCACGGAAAGATCGTGCTCCTTGCAGGCCTGGTCCACGCAGTCGATGGGCACGGCCGAGGCCGCCGTGGTCTGGGTGCCGCACCAGTTGCCGTACTGGGGCACGAAGTCCAGGGCCTTGGAGGCGATTTGGGCGGGATCGCTCCCGGTAGCCTGGATCAGCTGGTTCCAGACGGCCTCCTGCTGGGCCAGGGTGGTCACCTGGGCCGAGGCAGGGAGGGCGCAGAAGAGCAGGGACGCGGTGAGCAGGGCGCGCAGGGTGTTCATCGGCTCTCTATGCTCCAGATCGACCCGGCGGACAAGGGGTCTTGTGACGGAAGCGCCAGCACCGGCCCGATCCACCGGAAACGGACGTATTTTCCGGGCATGGAAGGTGCACCCGTATGATCATTTCGCACCCGTAGCCGAGAGGTCTCCATGCCGTCCGTAAGCGCCGCCGCCACGCAGGAATCTTCATCCATTATTTCAGGATATTGCCAGCAGCGTTCCGTTTCGGACGGCGCGTCCTTCGCCCAGGCACTGGCCGGGGCCGGGGAAAACCCTGCCGCCTCCGGGGCATCGGAACGCATCGCCGAGTTCGAGCGCTGGCAGCGCTCCTACCTGACCCGGGGCATCAGCGAGGACCACCGTCGCGACGTGGAAGCCAGCGCCGACACCTACCGACGCGTGCTGGGGAAGGCCGCGGCGCAGGGCGGCTACGACGATCCCCAGGCCTTCCTGCAAGGGCTCACCAAGGCGGAACTGGCCGCTGTACAACACATCCACTGCCTGGCCGACCCCATCGACCCCACAGGCCTGGACAAGGAAGGGGCGCTCAACCTGCTCTACGCCCCGGACCAGACCCGCGACATCGACCGCGACGGCTTCCAGTCCGTCGGCAAGGCCAAAACCTGGCGCTTCCCTCCGCCGGACGCCCCGGCCTCGGTGAAGCGCGCCTGGGACGCCGCAACGGCGGGCATGGGCGAAAAGGACACGCTCCTGCTGCAGGGGGCCTTCCTGGGCCTCACCCTGCCCGCCGCCACGGGCCAGGGCAGCGCCTACCTGGGCGCAAACGCGGACTACGCGGGCCTGACCCGGGGCATCCTGGACGCGGCCCGGCGCGAGGCCGTGCTGGCCCCCGCCTGGCAGCAGGCGAGCCGCGCGGTGGAGATCGGCGGCCTGGAACGCTTCCTGGCACACCTGGCCTAGACCAACGAACGGAGCACGCCATGCGCTACGCCGAGATCTGCGCCATCGCCAAGGACGAGGAGCACACCCTGGCCGACTGGGTGGACTACCACCTCTGCGTGGGCTTCGAGCGCGTCACCGTGTTCGACAACAACAGCGCCGTGCCCGTGGAGCGCCTGTTGCGCGGCCATGTGGAACACGGCCTGGTCCGGGTGATCCCCTTCCCGGCGGCGAAGAACCAGCAGCTGAGCGCCTATTTCAGCTACCTCAAGCAGTTCGCGGGCCAGGCCCGCTGGACGGCCTTCCTGGACGTGGACGAATACCTCGTGCCCAAGCGCGTCGACGACGTGCGCGACCTCCTCCAGGACTACGAAGACCGCGCTGGTCTGGCCGCCCACTGGGTGATGTTCGGCTCCGACGGCCACCTGTCGCGGCCACGCGAGAGCGTCCCCAGCGCCTACCGGCGGGCCCTGCATCGCAGCGAGACGGTGAAGTCCATCGTGGACACGTCCCAGGTCACGCATCCGCGCTCGCCGCACCATTTCGGCTACGCGCCGGGTCGCTGCTGCGTGAACGAGCACGGCATCCCCGTGGACGGCCCCTTCTCCTACCACACTGCGGAGATTCTCCAGGTGAACCACTACTACTTCCAATCGCAGCAGGACTTCTGCGCCAAGATGGAGCGGGGCTTCGCCACGCCCGTGGAGGGGCGCGAGGGCTATTCGCTGGAGGAATTCTTCCGGCAGGCCCGGCAGGAGGGCACGCCCGACGACGCGATCCAGCGCCCGGCGCGCGCCCTGGAGCGTCTGCGGGGCAAGCCCCTGGAGGTGCTGGCGCACCTGACGCTGGCGGACGCATCCACGACCCTCGACACGTGGCTGGAGCGCGTGACGCGGCTGGTGGCGGCCTCACGGGCCGGCGAGGCCCTGAAGGCGTGCCGCAAGGCCAGGCGCTACCGCAGCGACCCGGCGCTCAGCCAGGCCGAGGCGCGCCTGCACGCCCTGCTGGGCGACGAACGCCAGGCCCTGGCCACGCTGCGCGCGGCGTTCCTGGAGTTCGGCGGCGACCCCGCCGCCCGCGCAGACCTCTACCGGGGCCTCGCGGCCTGCTTCAAGGCCCTGGGCAAGACGGAACAGGCAGCCAGCATCGAGAGGGAGCTGGGGAGGTGAGACTGTCGTGTGCCCGCCCTCTCACCCGATCCACACCAGGCTCGCCTGCCTGCCCGACGCCGCCTTGTCCCGCCGGTACGAATGGAACTCCGCCAGGCTGTGGGTGCACAGGTCCAGGCCGTAGATGCGTTCGCGCTTCAGGCCCGCCTCCAGCAGTTGGGCCACGGTGAGCCGCCAGAGGTTCACCGTGTTCGTGGCGGGGTCGAAGAAGTCGCGGAAGCGCTCGCCGAATTCCATCTCGAAGTTCTTGAACTCGCTCATGGCAGGCCCCAGGCTCGGGCCGCGCACAGCCGAGAGCTCGGCGGGGTCCAGGCCGTAGCGCTCGCAGAAGGCCCGCACGCCCTTTTGCGGGAACTCCAGCACGTTGCCGCGCCAGCCCACGTGGAGCGCGGCCACGTGGCGGCCGTCCTTGTGGGCCAGCAGGATGGGCTGGCAGTCGGCTGTCTTGATCACCAGGGCCTTGCCGGGGCTGTCGGTGGCGCTGCCGTCGGCCACGATGACCGAGCCGTCCCCCGGCCCCACGGGGTCCGGGTCGAAGGCCATGTCCGTGCCGTGCACCTGCTTGAGCGAGCACCAGTGGGCGAAGCCCAGCCTTTCCATCAGCCCCGTCCGATTGGCGCGCACGGCGTCCGGGTCGTGGGGGACGTTGCGGGAGATGTTGCCCCGGTCCGGGCCGGTGGCGGCGGTGGTAAAGACGGCGCGTACGCCGGGGATGCCGGGAAAGGCGAAGGGAATGAACGTGACGGACATGGATCGACCTCTGGTTTCGCGTGCGTCTGAAGTTGTCGTGCCGGTTGCCGTTCCCTTCGGAAGCGGTCCGGGGGGAGGCTCTCCCTCCGGGGCGGGTCCATATAAATCCAGAGAGGGCAGCGCCCTCTCTGGCCGCCGGAGGCATTCACCCCGTGAACAGCACCTCCTCGGGCGTCACCACGGCGTGGACGGGGCGGTCCCAGGGGTCGGTGGGGAGCGTGTCCAGCACCTGGAAGGGGTGAGCAAGTCCCACGAGAAAGGTGTCGCGCAGGGCTGGGCGGGCCAGGAGCCTGTCGTAGTAGCCCTGTCCGAAGCCCAGGCGCGCGCCCTGGCGGTCGTAGGCCACGGCGGGGATCAGGGCCGCGTCGGGGGCGAAGGCGTGCAGGGCGGGGCAGCGGTTGGGGTCCGGCTCCAGGATGCCGTAGGCCCCGGGGGCCAGCTCCTCGAGGCAGCTGACGCAGGCCACGTCCAGCACGCCGCGCTCTCCCGGGCGGCAGCGCGGGGCCAGCACGCGCGCGCCGCGCCGCCAGAGGGCCTCCATGATCCCGGAACAGTCCACCTCGCCCCGGAAGGCCAGGTACACCAGCACCTCGCGGGCCTCGCGCCAGCGGGGCAGGGCCTCCAGCAGCGCGGCGGCCCGCGCTCCGGCGTGGCTTCCGGCCCCGGAGGGGAGGGCGTCGCGCCGGGCCAGCAGGGCGCGGCGCAGGGCGGCCTTGTCCGGCGGGGGGGCGGTAGCTTCGTTGTGGGCCATGGGGCATTCTGCTATCATGGGCGCTCCCGTCGGCAAAGAACCAATCCAACCACGGACCGCGCATGACCAACCAACACCCCTACTGGATCGGCATCGGCGACATCCACGGCCAGACCGCCAACCTCGCCCGCATCCCCGAGCTGCCCGGCGCGGACGCGGTGATCGTCACCGGCGACATGACCAACCGGGGCGGCCGGGAGGAGGCCTCCCGGGTGATCGAGGCCGTGACGCGCCTCAATCCCCGCGTGCTGGCCCAGATCGGCAACATGGACCGCCTGGCGGCCCAGGAGATGCTGGAGGCCTCGGGCATGAACCTGCACGGCCGGGTGGTCCGCCTGGCCCCGGGGCTGTGCGCCATGGGGGTGGGCTGGTCCGCGCCCACGCCCTTCGGCACGCCCAGCGAGGTCCCCGACGAACAGCTCGGCCAGTGGCTGCGCGAGGTCCACGCCCGGGTGAAGGACCGCGAGGCCCTGCTCCTGGTGTGCCACAACCCGCCCCAAGGCACCGCGGCGGACCGGCTGTCCGGCGGCGCGCACGTGGGCTCCCCGGCGGTGCGGGCCTTCATCGAGGAGGTGCAGCCCCAGGTGTGCCTCACGGGCCACATCCACGAGGCGCGCGGGGAGGACCGCATCGGACGCACGCTGGTGGTCAACCCGGGCGATCTGGCCTCGGGCGGCTACGTGCGCCTGGACTGGGACGGGTCCGCCCTCTCGGCCCGGGTGCTGACGGCCGGGGAGGCGGCCCTGTGATCCTCCATTCCTGGAACGTCAACGGGTTGCGCGCCGTGGCGGGCAAGGGCTTCTTCGAGTGGCTGTCGGCCTCGGATTCCGACGTGGCCGGGCTCCAAGAGACCAAGATCCAGCCCGGCCACGAGGCCGACTTCGGGGAGGTTCAAGGCTACCGGCCCAGCTTCGTCTCCTGCACGGTGAAGAAGGGCTACTCGGGCGTGGGAGCCTACTACCGGCGCGAGCCCCTGGCCGTGAACGCCGAGCTGCCCGACCCGCGCTTCCGGGGCGAAGGGCGGCTTCTGCACCTGGAATACCCCGAGTTCCACTTCCTCACGGTCTACTTCCCCAACGGCCAGCGCGGACAGGACCGCCTGGACTACAAGATGGGCTACTACGAGGCCTTCCTGGCCCACGCCCAGGAACTGCGCCGCACCAAGCCCATCGTGGTCTGCGGCGATTTCAACACCGCCCACACCGAGCTGGACCTGAAAAACCCCAAGTCCAACGAGAAGACCTCCGGCTTCCTGCCCGAGGAGCGCGCCTGGCTGGACCGCTTCACCGCCCACGGCTACGTGGACTGTTTCCGGCTCTTCGAGCAGGGCGGCGGCCACTACACCTGGTGGGACTACCGCTTCCAGGCCAGGAGCCGCAACGTGGGCTGGCGCATCGATTACTTCTACGTTTCCGATGAGTTGAGGCCACGCGTGAAGCGCGCCTGGATCGAATCCCAGGTGACGGGCTCGGACCATTGCCCCGTGGGCCTGGAGCTGGACCTGGGCTGATCCGCCACCTCGGCACGGCGCATGCATTGACGGTTCTGGAGGCCCCCCATGGCCATAGGACCCGTCACGCCGCGAAACACCATACCGCTCCGGGAGGCGCAACCCGCCGACCTCCTCCCCCTTTCGCGCGGTTTCGCGGACGTGCTGTCCAGGGCCGCCCCCCGCCCGGAAACCGCCGGCCCGGCCTCGGCCGAGCCCGCCCTGGCCAGTGCGGTGCGCGGCGTGGCCTCCGGCGAGGTGCGCGGGTCCATAGCCCCTCCTCCCGCGAATCCCCTTCCCCCCCCGACGGTCCCTGTCCAGTTCAGCGCCAAGGACGAGGCCGCCCTGGCCGCCTGGGCCGACGGTCTGGCGGCGCTCCGACGCCCCGCCCACAAAGCCGCCGCCAAATCCCCGACGCCCGCGCCGTCCAGGGCCGACAAGACCGGCCCAGCCCAGGCGCAGGCCCCCGGAGCCGCCCCCGAAACCGGATCCGCCGCGCCCCCGGACCCGGCAACCCTCATCCGCACGGCCCGCTCCCTGCTGGGCAAGCCCTACGTGCCCGGCGGCGAAAGCCCCCGGCGCGGTTTCGACTGCTCCGGGCTCACCAGCTACGTCTACGGCAAGAGCGGCCTGGACCTGCCCCGAAGCTCCCGCGAACAGTTCCGGGAAGGACGCCCCGTGACCCGCGAGGACCTCAAGCCCGGCGACCTCGTCTTCTTCGGCAAAAAGGGCGTACACCACGTGGGCATCTACGTGGACGACGGACGCTTCGTGCACGCGGCCTCCACCCCCGGCGCGGTGAAGGAAGGCTCCCTGGACGATCCCTTCTGGAACGCCTCCTTCGCCGGGGCCAGACGCCTCATCTGATCCGCCTCTCCTTGCGCCTTGCTCCCGGGCACGGGATGGCGTATCGCACCCCTCATGTTCGGATACGACGCCGTGATCATCGGAGCCGGGGCATCCGGCCTGTTCTGCGCTTTGACGGCGGCCCGCAGGGGCCTCTCCGTGGCCGTCTTCGACCACAACAACCAGACCGGGAAAAAGCTCAAGATCACCGGCGGCGGCCGGTGCAACTTCGGCAACACCCGCGTGGGGCCGGAGAACTTCCTCTCGGACAACCCCCACTTCGTCCTCTCCGCCCTGAGCCGCTTCAAGGCCCTGGACTTCAAGGCCTTCCTCGAAGAGAACGGCCTTTCGAGCGTGGAGGAGCGCCACGGCCAGCTCTTCTGCCGCCAGGGCGCGCAGGCCGTGGCCGACCTCCTGGAACGCCTCTGCCAGCAACACGGCGTGCACTTCTACATGGGCGCGCGCATCAAGAACATCGAACGCACCGAGAATTTCCGCGTGTTCTGGTCCGGCGGGGCCGTGTTCGGGGCCAACCTCGTGGTGGCCGCCGGCGGTCTGGCCTGGCCCCAGACCGGGTCCTCCTGCTTCGGCTACGGCGTGGCCGAAACCTTCGGGCTGGAGCTGGTGGAGCCGCGCCCGGCGCTCGCCCCCCTGGTGATGGGCCCCGGATGGGGCATGGCCGCCCTCTCGGGAATTTCCCTGCCCGTTCGCATCTCCGTGGGCGCCACGGCCTTCGAGGACGACCTGCTCTTCACCCACAAGGGCCTCTCCGGCCCTGCGGCCCTGCAGATCTCCTCCTACTGGCGCACGGGCAAGCCCGTCACCCTGAACCTGACGCCCACGGCCTCGCCGGAGGAGACGCTTCAGAAAGCCCGCAACACCAAATCCCAGGTGAAGACGGTGCTCTCCAAACTCCTGCCGGCGCGCCTGGCGGGCATGGTGGTGCCCCCGGAGATCGGGGCCAAGCCCGTGGCCCAGCTGCGCAAGGAGGAGGCCGCCTGGATCGTGAAGCGCCTCACCGCCTGGGAGTTCACCCCCAAGGAGGTGGCGGGCTACAAGAAGGCCGAGGTCACCGCCGGAGGCGTGAACACCAAGGCCATCTCCTCCAAGACCATGGAGAGCCTGGGCGTGCCCGGCCTCTACTTCACCGGCGAGGTGATGGACGTGACCGGCCAGCTGGGCGGCTACAACCTCCACTGGGCCTGGGCCTCGGGCTACGCCGCCGCCCAGTCCATGCGCCCGGCCGACAGGCCCTGACCCCGGCGGGAGCGCACCCGTGACCCCAGGCCCCTCGCTGCCCCGCTTCGAGTACTTCCGCCGCGAGATCGGGCTGGACGAGGCGCGCCTGGAGATCCTGCGGCCCTGGGCCTCCATGCTGGCCGAACGGGGGCGCAAGGCCGGCAAGTACCTGGACGCCCTCTTCCGCAAGGCCTCCCCCCGCGCCTACCTGGATTTCGCCCTGGAATACTGGGGCGGCGCGTCCAAGCGCTTCTGGGTGGGCTGGTATTCCACCCTCTGGCACAGGCCCTGGGACGACGCCTTCCTCCGGGAGCTGTGGCAGCAGGGCGCGGACGCCGCGCGCTGCGGCATCGGCGTGCAGTTCACCATGCTGGGCGAGATCAAGAGCCGCCAGTACTTCGTGCGGGGCGTGCGCCGCCACGTGCCCCAGGAACAGGTCCCGGCCGTGGCCTCCGCAGTGGTGGACCTCCTGGACCTGTGCATGCTCGTGCGCGTGCGCGGCCACACCGCCCACCACGACTCCGTGGCCCAGCCCGTGCTTCAGGGGCTCTTCCACCAGACGCGCAACCCCCTCACGGTGATCGGCGCGGCCGCCTCGCGCATCCTGCGCGCCGCCGACGACACCGGCATGCGCGAAAAGGCCCAGGTGATCCTCGACGAGGCCCTGCGTCTGGAACGCATGACCCGCGACATCTCCACCCTCAACGCCGTGGAACTCTCCGAGCCCGGCTTTTCCGCCGTGGCCCTGGAGCCCCTGCTGCGCTCCCTGACCGACGAACTCCAGGCCCGGCCCGGCTGGCCCCAGGGGCTTGAGCCCCGCTGGGCGCTGGACCCGCTGCGCCCCGAGGTGCACTCCGACCCGGCCCTGCTCGCCACGCTCCTGCGCGAGGTGCTCGCCAACGCCCTGGAGGCCATGGACCCGGCCAGGCCCGAGCTGACCATCGCCAGCGCCCCGGACCCCTCCGTGCCCAGCCACCTGGACCTCACCGTGCAGGGCAGCGGCGGCCTGCCCCCGGAGGAGGACCCGTCCTCGCTCTTTCTGCCCTTCCACTCCACCAAGCCCATGGGCACGGGGTTCGGCCTGCCCATCGCCCGGGCCGCCGCCCGCAAGCTTTTCGGCCACGTCTCCCTGGCGCGGACGCCAGGAGGCGCGACCTGCACCGTGAAACTGCCCCTCAAAGGCAGGATCGACGACCTGGGGCTCGTGGTCCCAGCCAAGGAATAAACGGATGGACGCCCAAAGCTGCGAGCTCTACTCGCGCCAGTACGCCCAGTACGTGGCCAAGGAGGCCGTGAAGGCCTCGGCCGGAAAGATCTTCGACGACCTGCGCGCCGCCTTCAAGGCGGCCATGGAGCAGGCCCCGCAAGACGCCCAGGCGCTGCGCCGCGCCCTGGACACCCTCTCCGACGTGGAATGCCGCTACTACAACGAATTCGACCTCCAGGCCGTGTTCGAGGAGATCCTGGAGCACTGACGGCCCCCGGCCACGCCGGGAACGCAAGGAGACGCCATGCCCGCACCCTCCCCCCGCATCGCCTCGGCACGCGTCGCGGCCTTCCTGCTGGCCGCCCTCGGCCTGTTCTGGGCCGCCCAGCCCCCGGGGACGGCCCTGGCCCAGGCCATCGACCCCGCCAGCCTCACCGCCGACTTCCCCGAGCGCGACCGTCTGCCCCAGACCGACGCCCCCGAGAGCGCCTGGTACTCCGGCCGCTACGGCTCCTGGGGGCCGCGCGCGCGCACCTACCCGGGCGTGGAAGCTCCCAAAGGCGCGGACCCCTCGGCCTGGAAGCGCCTGCGCGTCGCCGCCGTGGCCCGCCGCCACGAGGGCCTGGCTTACCGCCACCACCACATCCCCGCCTGGAACCCGGGCGAGGGCCAGGGGCTCGACTGCTCCAACTTCACGTCCTGGGTCTACAACTACGGGCTGGGCGTGGGGTTCACCTCGCTCATCTCGGCCCAGGCCGACGGCCCCCAAGCCCCGGGGCGCAGGCTCGCGCCCGGCGAGCCCTTCAAAGTGGGGGACCTGCTCTTCATCACCACCAAGAGCGGCGCGCGCGTCTCCCACGTGGTGCTCTGGCTGGGCGAGGGCAGGATCATCGACTCCCACGGAGAGGGCGTGCGGGTGCGCCGCTTCACCGGGTGGTATTCGGAGTGTTTCTCCCACGCGCGCAGGGTGGTGGAATAAGAAGGAGCGCCGGGACGGGACGCGCCGTCGCGACGCCGGACGCGGGCGGGGTCTAGTGCCCGGAAAGCTCCCCGCCGGACTCTTCGGGCCCTTCCCCGGACGCTTCCCCGGAGCCCCCCACGGGCAGGCGCACCAGCACGTGGGTGCCTTCCTCCTCGTCACTGGTGAAGTCGATCTCGCCGTCGTGGGCGCGCGCGATGAGCAGCGCGCTGTGCGCCCCCAGGCCCGTGCCCCCGGGCTTGCCCCCGGTGACGTAGGGCTCGAAGAAGCGCTCGCGCACGCCGGGAGGGATCACCCCCAGGTTGTGGATGTCCACCACCGCGTGCCCGCCCTCGCGGCGCAGGGTCACGCTCACGCTCGCGCCTTCGGGGGAGGCCTCCACGGCGTTCTTGATCAGGTTGGAGAGCATGTCGTCCAGGAAGGCCTCCTCGCCCTGGATGCTGCACGCGCCCTCGCCCTCCGCGCCCTGGGATGTCTCGCAGGCCAGGCCCACGCCGCGCTCGCGCAGCACGGGCTCGAAACGTTTGCCCAGCTCCTCCAGGAGGCGGGTCAGGTCCACGGGGCGCGGGGTGACGGAGTAGTCGCCCTGGCGCATGCGCAGCATTGCCTGGGAATTGGCCAGGAGCCGATCCATCTGCTGGCCCGAGTCGTGGATGAGCCTGGCCCACTCCCGATGCTTCGCCGTGAGGGAATCGTCCTCCATGAGCAGGCGCGCGAAGCCCACGATGCCCAGCAGCGGCGACTTGAGGTCGTGGCGCACGATGCGTTCCACGTCCTCGCGCAGGCGCTCGTAGTGCTTGCGCTCGGAGATGTCGCGGATGAAGGCCGCGAAATATGTGGCCTGGCCCCGCTTCCAGCTGGAATGGGTGATCTCCACCGGGAACTCCGAGCCGTCGGCGTGCAGGCCCACGCACTCCACGGCAACGCGGGGTTTGAGCGTCCTGCCGGCGCGGGCCGCCCGGCCGAACCCCTGGCCGTGGCGCTCGCGCATGCGCTCGGGCAGCAGGGACTCCAGGCTCGTGCCCATCACCTCCTCGGGCTCGCGCCCGAAGAGCGCCTGGGCCGCGTGGTTGTAGAACACCACCTGGCCCTTGGCGTCGCAGGCCACGATGGCGTCGGGCGCGGAGAGCGCCAGGGAGCGGTACTCCTCGCGCAGCTCCTCCAGCAGACGCCTGAGCATCTGGCAATGGCGTTCGCGGCGCGCCAGGGCGTCCAGCTCGCCGCGCAGTCTGGAGGTGATGTCGCCGCCGTCGCGTTTCCCGGGACTCATGATGCCCGGACTATACGCGTTCCGGACCCGGTTTCAAGCCCGGCCAGGCGGCCACGCCCGGCCGCGCGGCCCGCCGCTCCCATCCGTCCGGCCCGGACCGCAGCCCCACCGCGATGCGCCGTTTCACGTCGGCGCTCCGCATCGGGGCCCGCGAGGGCCGCACGGATTTACAAAGCCCCGCGCCTGGGGCATCTCCTGGTAATCCCTTCGCGCGCAAGGAGGCTCCATGCGCATCCTGAACCTCGCGGCCGCCCTCCTGCTGGCGGCCCTGGCGGCCTTCGCCTCCCCGGCGTCGGCCCAGAACCCGGCCCAGGCCCAGCGGCTCAAGGTGGGCTTCGCCCTCTTGGGCTCGGCCAACGACCAGGGCTGGAACCACTCCCACGCCCTGGGCATCGATGAACTCAAACAGAAACTAGGCGACAGGATCGAAGTCTCCGTGGCCGAAAACGTTGGCGCGGCCGACGCCGAGCGCGTCTTCCGCCAGTTCGCCCAGGACGGGTGCTCCCTGGTGTTCGGCACCACCTTCGAGCACATGGACCCCCTGCTCAAGGTGGCCGGAGAGTTCCCGGCCGTGGCCTTCGAGCACTGCTCCGGCTACAAGACCGCCCCCAACGTGGGCGTGTACATGGGCCGCATGGAGCAGGCCGAATACCTGGCGGGCTACATGGCCGGGCTCATGGGCTTCTCCCGGGTGGGCACGGTGGCCACCAACCCCATTCCCGAGGTGGTGCGCGGGGTCAACGGCTTCACCCGGGGGCTACTCAAGGGCCTGGCCGAATCCGGCGCGACCTTCGACGGGGCGGGCGCGAACACCGTGGCCTGGCTCAACTCCTGGCGCGACCCCCGGGGCGAAACCACCGTGGCCGAGACCCTCGTCCAGCGCGGAGCCGCCCTGGTCCGCCAGATGGCCGACACCCCGGACTCCTCCCTGGCCGCCTGCGCCAAGGGCGTGCCCGCCATCGGCTACGGCGCGGACCCGGCCCGCTTCGGCGGTTCCTGCGTGCTGGTCTCCACCCTTTGGGAGTGGGGCGGCATCTACGTGAAAAAGGTGCAGGCCCGCCTGGACGGCACCTGGAAGGCCCAGGACGTCTACTGGGGCTTCGCGGAAGGCGCGGTGTCGCTCTCGCCCTTCCATGAGAGCGTCCCCGGAGACGTGCGGGCCAAGGTGCTGGCGGAGCTCGAGCGCATCAGGTCCGGCGCGGACGACTCCTTCCTGGGACCGCTGGAGGACCAGGCGGGGAAGGTGATGGTCCCGGCCGGGGCCAGGGCCACGGACAAGGAGCTCTTCACCATGCGCTGGCTGCTCAAGGGAGTGAAAGGCAAACTGCCGGATTAAAAAATGATTTTAACAGTTCACAACAGGAGCGGACGCCCTCCCGATTTACAAACGCGACGGTTTGCGGCATCTTTCCGGCGCTTCGACATTCCCCAAACCAGGAGGCTCCATGCGCGCTCGTTCGATCCTCGCGGCCCTCTGTCTGGCCGTGCTGGCCGTCCTGCCCTGCCGGGCTGAGGCCGCGAAACTCAAGGTGGCGTTCGCCCTCATCGGCACCGTCAACGACCAGGGCTGGAACTACGCCCACTACACGGGCATCGAGGAGCTCAAGCGCCAGCTTGGCGACAAGATCGAGGTGGCCATCGCCGAGAACGTGGGCGCGGCCGACGGCGAGCGCGTCTTCCGCCAGTTCGCCCAGGACGGCTACGACATGATCTTCGGCACCACCTTCGAGCACATGGACCCCATGCTCCAGGTGGCCAAGGACTTCCCCAACACCACCTTCGAGCACTGCTCCGGCTACAAGACCGCCCCCAACATGGGCAACTACATGGCCCGCATCGAGCAGGGCGAATACATCGTGGGCTACATGGCGGGCCTCATGGGCTTCACCAAGGTGGGCACCGTGGCCACCAACCCCATCCCCGAGCCCATCCGGGGCATCAACGGTTTCACCCACGGCCTGCTCAAGGGCCTGGCGGAATCCGGAACCAAGTTCGACATCGACACCCTGAACACCGTGGTCTGGCTCAAGAGCTGGCGCGACCCCATCGGCGAAACCACCATGGCCGAGGCCCTGGTGCAGCGCGGCTGCACCCTGATCCGCCAGATGGCCGACACCCCCGACTCCTCCCTGGCCGCCTGCGCCAAGGGCGTGCCCGCCATCGGCTACGGCGCGGACGCCGCCGAGTTCGGGGCCAAGTGCGTGCTGGCCTCCACCATCTGGAACTGGGGCAAGTTCTACGTGAAGCTGGTCAACGCCAAGCTGGCCGGAACCTGGAAGGCCGAAGAGCTTTACTGGGGCTTCGAGGAAGACGCCATCAAGCTCTCCAAGTTCAACGAGAAGGTCCCTGCCGAGGTGCAGAAGAAGGTGCTGGCCGAGATCGACCTGATCAAGAAGGGCACCGACAACTCCTTCCTGGGACCCATGGCGGACCAGGCCGGAAAGGTGATGATCCCCGCCGGGCAGCGCGCCACGGTGAAGGAACTCTACACCATGCGCTGGCTGCTCAAGGGCGTGAACGGCAAGCTGCCCGAGTAGTGCAGCCGGACGACGCGACGCGATCAAGGGCCGCCCGAAAGGGCGGCCCCTTTCGTTGGCAGAAGCAACTCGCATTCCGCGTCGGCGCGCGCCCCCGCCCCGTTGTGCTGGAGCCCCCGGGCGTGGTACGGTGATGCTTCACGGCGTCGAGGTTCGAGGCCCCGCCGCAAGGAGCATCCCATGATCTACGAACGCCCGGTGCGCGAATCCGGCGACAAGCACGCCCTCCACGTGGAAGGCCTGGGCTACAAGGTCCAGCTGCCCTGGGTCTGGCTGCCCGACGGCCAGGGCGGCGAGGTGCGCATCGCCTCCCTGGACCTGGTGGGACAGATACGCCTCAACCGCGACCTGGGACGCCTTCTGGCGGACAGGCTGCGCCCCATGATCGCCGGGAAGCGCCGCGTGGGCATGGTCACGGCCGTGGAGAAGGGCCTCCAGGTGGCCCAGGTGGCCGCCTGCGAGCTGGGCCTGGACGAGATCGCCGTGGCCCACAACCGCGTGAAGCCGCACATGGAGCCCGGCCGCCGCCCCGTCATCCAGGTGGGCGCGGACTCCGTGACCAGCGGCGACAAGTTCCTGGCCCTCTACGAACGCTCCATCTCCATCGTGGCCGAGGCCGTGGACGGCGTGATCCTTTTGGACGACGTGATCTCCTCGGGCTCCACCATGCTGGCCCTCCAGTCTCTGGTGGAGGCCGCCGCGCGCCACGCCCGCCTGGACACCCCGCCCCCCGTGATCACCCACGCCTGCGTGGCCATCGAGGGCGAACCGGCGCTCGCGCCGCTCACCTACCTGGCCCGGCTCCCCGAACCCCGGCGCAAGGCGTGAGCGGACATCCCCCCTCATTTCCGACCGCGCCGGGGGGCTCGACTCCCCGGCGCTCTTGACGTAGAACCCCCGGCCATGCGCCCCGCCGAATCGCCGGACGCCCCCCCGGCCCAACCCCATCCCGCCCTGGAGCTCAAGGGCATCACCAAGCGTTTCGGCCCCAACGTGGCCAACGACGCCGTGAGCCTCACCGCCCATGCCGGGGAGATCCACGCCCTCCTGGGCGAGAACGGCGCGGGCAAGTCCACGCTCATGTCCATCCTCTCCGGGCGCTACCACCCGGACGCGGGCGAGATCGTCATCGACGGCAAGCCCGCCCGCTTCGCCTCCCCGGCCGACGCCCTGGCCAGGGGCGTGGGCATGGTGCACCAGCGCTTCATGCTGGTGGAGGCCTTCACCGTGGCCGAGAACATCGCCCTGGCCGCCGGTGGCCCCGCCTTGCTGGACCTGCCCGGCGAGGCCCGGCGCATCCGCGAACTCTCGGGGCGCTTCGGGCTCAAGGCCCGCCCCGAGGCCCTCGTGCGCGACCTCTCCATGGGCGAACGCCAGCGCGTGGAAATCCTCAAGCTCCTGCGCCTGGGGGCCAGGGTGCTCATCTTCGACGAGCCCACCTCCGTGCTGGCCCCCACCGAAGTGGCCGGGCTCCACGAAGTGCTCAAGACCCTGCGCCGCGAGATGCGCACCATCGTCTTCATCACCCACAAGCTCGAAGAGGCCCTGGACCTCTCCGACCGCATCTCCATCCTGCGCCGGGGACGCCTGGTGTCCCGCACCACTCCGGCCGAGGCCGGGGGCAAGGCCAACCTGGCCCGGCTCATGGTGGGCCGCGAGGTGATCTTCGCCATCGACAAGCCCCCCGTGGCCCCGGGCGACGAGGTGCTCAAGCTCCAGGGCTTCACCGGCGGGCCGGACCCCGCGCGCCCCGCCTTCCGCGAGGTGGACCTCTCCCTGCGCCGGGGCGAGGTGCTGGCCGTGGTGGGCGTGGCGGGCAACGGGCAGACCGAACTCACCGAGGCCCTGGCCGGGCTGTGCCCCGCGCGCGCGGGCACGGCGGCCCTGGGAGGCGCGCCGGTCGAGGCCCGCCACTGGGCCAGGGCCCCCAAGCCCGGGCTGGCCTACGTGCCCGAGGACCGCCACCACGAGGGAAGCATCCCGCCGTTGTCGCTCACCCACAATTTCCTGCTCACCCGTCTGGGCGACTTCACCCGGCGCATGGTCCTGGACTGGACCGTCAGCCGCAAGGCCACCCTGGAGGCCATGGAGCGCTTCGACATCCGCGCCCAGGCCCCGGAACAGGCCTCGGGCGAGCTCTCGGGGGGCAACCTCCAGAAACTCCTGCTGGCCCGCGAGCTCTCGCGCCGCCCCTCCGTGCTGGTGGTGA
The DNA here is from genome assembly GCF_013019105.1 of Fundidesulfovibrio magnetotacticus. Classification (NCBI taxonomy): domain Bacteria; kingdom Pseudomonadati; phylum Thermodesulfobacteriota; class Desulfovibrionia; order Desulfovibrionales; family Desulfovibrionaceae; genus Fundidesulfovibrio; species Fundidesulfovibrio magnetotacticus. Next base: position 42,513 of record NZ_BLTE01000004.1, on the reverse strand, counting down.
ACCAGCCCACCCAGGGCCTGGACGTGGGGGCCTCCGAGGACGTGTGGAAGAGCCTGCTGGCCGCGCGCGAGCACGCGGGCGTGCTGCTGGTGACGGGCGAGCTCACCGAGGCCCTGACCCTGGCCGACCGCGTGGCCGTTATGTTCGAGGGCCGCGTGCTGGCCGTGCTCGACGTGGCCGACCCCGACCAGGTGGCCCGCATCTGCCCGCTCATGGCGGGCGTGGAGTTCTGCCGATGACCGCCAAGGCGCGTTCGCGCTTCCTGCTCTGGGGGCTGGCCGCAGCCATCCCCCTGGCCGCCGGGGCGGCCATCTTCGCCTTCCTGGGGGCCAACCCCCTGGAGGCCTACCACGTGATGTTCCTGGGGGCCTTCGGCACCTGGGCGCGCTTCTCCGAAGTGCTCGTGAAGGCCTCGGCCCTCATGCTCACGGGCCTGGCGGTGATCCTGGCCGCGCGCATGAACCTGTGGAACATCGGCTGCGAAGGCCAGCTGGTGATGGGCGGAGTGTTCGCCTCGGGGCTGGCCCTGGCGCTGGGCCCCTCCTGGCCGGGCTGGCTCCTGCTGCCGTGCATGGTCCTGGCCGGGGCTGCGGGCGGCGCGTGCTGGTCGGCCGGTCCGGCGTGGCTGCGCTCGCGCCTGGGGGTGAGCGAGATCATCACCACGCTGCTCCTCAACTACGTGGCCATCGCCCTCATGGAGCACCTCTATTTCGGCCCCTGGCGCGACCCCCTGGGCATGGGCTTCCCCGGCACGGCCATCTTCGCCGACGCGGCCACCCTGCCGCGTTTCCCGGGCACGCGCATCCACCCCGGCTTCCTGATGGGCCTCGCCGGGTGCGCCGTGCTGGCCTGGGTGCTGGCGAAAACCCGCTGGGGCTACGAGCTCACGGTGATGGGCCTGGGGCCGCGCGCGGCCGACTACGCGGGCATGGACTCGGGCAGGCGCGCCCTCACGGTGTTGCTCCTCTCGGGCGCGGTGGCGGGGCTGGCGGGCATGGCCGAGGTCTCGGGCATCCACTCCCGGCTCCAGCAGGGGCTGGCCGTGGGCTACGGCTACGACGGCGTGATCGTGGCCTGTCTGGCCCGGCTCAACCCGGCCCTGGCCCCCCCGGCCGCTGTGGTCCTGGCCGCCGTGCTGGTGGGCGGCGAATACCTCCAGACCCGCCTGCGCCTGCCCTCGGCCGCGAGCCTCGTCATCGAGGCCGCGTTGCTCCTTTCGCTTCTGTGGCTCCAGACAAGGCAGGCCAGGCGATGAACGACTTCGTCTTCCTCGTGGCCCTCACGCTCAAAACCTCGCTGGCCGTGCTCCTGGCCGCCCAGGGCGAGGTGCTCTCGGAGCGCGCCGGGGTGATCAACCTGGGCCAGGAGGGCATGCTCGTCATGGGCGCGCTCACGGGCTTCTGGACGGGCTTCGTCACGCGCGACCCCGTGCTGGCCTTCGCCGCCGCCGGGGCCGTGGGGGCCTGCCTGGCCCTGCTGCACGGCTTCTTCGCCGTGCGCCTGGGGGCCAACCAGCTGCTCTCCGGCATCGCCCTGACCATCCTGGGCCTGGGGCTCTCCAACTACCTGGGCCGGGGGCTCATCGGCAAGGTGGGCCTGCGCGTGGGCGAGATGCCCATCCCCGTGCTGGCGGACATCCCCTGGATCGGCCCCGCGCTTTTCAAGCAGAACCCCGTGGTCTACCTGGGCGTGCTGGTCACCCTGGCCTCCTGGTGGATGCTCACCCGCACGCGCTTCGGCCTGGCCGTGCGCGCCTGCGGCGAGAACCCCGCCGCCGCCGACGCCATGGGCGTCCACGTGGCCCGCACGCGCCTTACGTGCCTCGCGGCCGGGGGCTTCCTCACGGGCGCGGCCGGGGCCTACCTGTCGCTGGTGTTCACCCCGGGCTGGAAGGAGGGCATCTCCGGCGGCCAGGGCTGGATCGCCGTGGCCATCGTGATCTTCGCGGGCTGGCGTCCCTGGCCCGCCCTGGCCGGGGCGCTCTTCTTCGGGTTCCTCTCGGCGCTCCAGTTCTTCTTCCAGGCCACCAGCGTGCACCTGGTGCCCCTCTACGTGCTGCGCATCCTGCCCTACGTGCTCACCATCCTCACCCTGAGCCTCGCAACGGCCCTTGGCAGGGGCGGCCGCGCCCCCGCCGGACTCGGCAAACCCTACTTCCCCGAGGAGTCATGACCAGCCCGGACGACATCCGCTTCCACGTCCTGGACAACGGCCTGCGACTGGCCGCCGAACGCCTGCCCGAGGCCCGAAGCGTGAGCTTCGGCATCTGGATCGAGGTAGGCTCCCGCCACGAAACCCCGGACCAGGAGGGCGCGGCCCATCTCTGGGAGCACCTGGGCTTCAAGGGCGCGGGCAGCCGCTCCGCCCTGGACATCGCCAAGGCCCTGGACCTCTTCGGCGGCCACTCCAACGCCTTCACCAGCCGGGAGCACACCTGCTTCCACGCCCGCGTCACCACGCGCCACCTGGAAGAGGCCCTGGACATCCTCTCCGACATCGCCCTGCACCCAGCGCCCTCCCTGGAGGACCTGGACCGCGAAAAGGACGTGGTGCTCCAGGAGATCGCCATGGTGGAGGACGACCCGGAGGAAAGCCTCATGGAGTCCTTCTGGTCCGAACTCTGGCCCGGAGGCGCGCTGGCCCACCCCATCCTGGGCTCGCCCGAGACCGTGCGCGCCTTCGACCTCCCCGGCCTGGAGGCCTGGCGCGCCGGGCACTACCGCCCGGAACGCATGCTCGTGGCAGCCGCCGGGGGCCTCAACCACGACGAACTCTTCGCCATGGTGGAACGCCGCTTCGGGGCGCTGGCCCCGGGCGCGCCCCTGCCCGAGCCCCCGCGCGGCGACTACCGCCCCGCCGTGCTCCTGCGCGAGCGCGACGCCGAGCAGACCCACGTGACCCTCTCCTTCCCCGCCCTGGGCGCGGCCGACGACCGCCGCTTCGCCCTGGCCGCCCTCAACGCCGTCATGGGCGGCAACATGTCCTCGCGGCTCTTCCAGGAGGTGCGCGAGCGCAGGGGCCTGGCCTACAGCGTCTACTCCTACGCCAACTCCCTCTCGGACCGGGGCGTTCTCCACGTCTGCGCCGGGGTGGACCCCGAGCGCACCCCCGAACTGCTGGCCTGCCTGCGCGAGGAGCTCGACCGCCTGGCGCGCCATGGCGTCACCGCCGAGGAGCTGGACCACGCCCGCGACCACCTGCTCTCCGGGCTCTTCCTCTCCCTGGAGTCCAGCGAGGACCGCATGTCGCGCCTGGCGCGCAACCACCTGGTGCTGGGCCGCGCCGTGCCCCCCGAGGAGACCGCCGCGCGCTTCGAGGCCGTCACCCTGGACGACGTGTCCCGCCTGGCCCGCGAACTGCTGGACTTCTCCCGCGCGGGGCTGGGCATCCTCGGCCCCACCGTGGACCCCGCCTGGCGCGAGGCCATCCGCCCGTGATCCGCTTCCGGGCCGGAGAAGGCTTGCTGGGCCTGGCCCATGCGGACATCACCACCTTCCCCGCGGAAGCCGTGGTCAACGCCGCCAACGCCCATCTCGCGGGGGGCGGCGGCGTGGACGGGGCCATCCATCAGGCCGCCGGGCCGCAGCTGCCCCCGGCCTGCCGGGCCATCGTCGCCCGGCGCGGCCCCCTGGAGGCCGGGGAGGCCGAACCCACCCCCGGCTTCGCCCTCCAGGCCCGCTACATCTTCCACGCCGTAGGCCCCATCTGGCGCGGCGGCGGCCACGGCGAGCCCCAGGCCCTGGCCCGGGCCTACCGCTCCTGCCTGGAGCTGGCCCGCGCCCACGGCGTGCGCACCCTCGCCTTCCCGGCCATCAGCTGCGGAGTCTACGGCTACCCCGTGGACCTGGCCGCGCCCCTGGCCCTGGCCGAACTGGCCCGGGGCCTGCGCGAGGGTCTGGCCGAAGAAGCCTGGATGACGCTCTACTCCGCGCAAGCCTACGAAACCTGGCTGGGCCACGCCCGGCGCATCCTCAAGGACTGACATGGACATCCACGCCACCACCATCCTGGCCGTGCGCGACGCCGCAGGCGTCGCCATGGCCGGGGACGGCCAGGTCACCTTCGGCCAGGCCGTGGCCATGAAGCACTCGGCGCGCAAGGTGCGCCGCCTCTATAAGGACCGGGTCCTGGCGGGCTTCGCCGGGTCCACGGCCGACGCCTTCACCCTCTGCGAGCGCTTCGAGGCCAAGCTGGAGGAGTTCTCCGGCAACCTCGTGCGCGCCGCCGTAGAGCTGGCCAAAGACTGGCGCAAGGACAAGTACCTGCGCCGCCTGGAGGCCATGCTCCTGGTGGCCGACGCCTCCACCGTGCTCGTGCTCACGGGCGCTGGCGACGTGATCGAGCCCGACGACGGCCTGGCCGCCATCGGCTCCGGCGGCTCCTACGCCCTGGCCGCCGCGCGCGCCCTGTCCCGCAACACCGACCTCTCCGCCCCGGACGTGGCCCGCAAGGCCATGGAGATCGCGGCGGAGATGTGCGTCTTCACCAACTCCAACATCGTGCTGGAAACCGCCGCAAAATCATGAACACGCTCACTCCCCGGGAAATCGTCTCCGAACTGGACCGCTACATCGTGGGGCAGAACCCCGCCAAGCGCATGGTGGCCATCGCCATGCGCAACCGCTGGCGACGCCGCCAGGTGGACCCATCCCTGCGCGACGAGATCGCCCCCAAGAACATCCTGATGATCGGGCCCACCGGCGTGGGCAAGACCGAGATCGCCCGCCGCCTGGCCAAGCTGGCGGGCTGCCCCTTCCACAAGGTGGAGGCCACCAAGTTCACCGAGGTGGGCTACGTGGGCCGCGACGTGGAATCCATGGTGCGCGACCTCATGGAGATCGGCGTGCGCCTGGTGCGCGAGGAGGAGTCCCAGAAGGTGCGCGTGAAGGCCGAAAAGGCCGCCGAGGAGCGCCTGCTGGACCTGCTGCTGCCGCCCACTCCGGGCCAGGGGTCGTCCATGGGCTTCGCGAGCCCCCTGGCCTCGGCCGGGGGCATGGGCTACGGCGACGCCCAGCCGCCCTCGGAGGAGGCCACGTCCACGCGCGAGAAGCTGCGCGCCCTCTGGCGCAAGGGCGCGCTGGACGACAAGCAGGTGGAGATGGACGTGCTCCAGCCCTCGCCCACGGTGGAGATCATGGCCATGCCGGGCATGGAGGAGCTGGGCGGCCAGTTCAAGGACATGTTCTCCAAGGTGTTCCCCCAGAAGCGGCGCACGCGCAAGCTCCGGGTGCGCGAGGCCTACGACATCCTGATCCAGGAGGAGTCGGAGAAGCTGGTGGACATGGACAAGGTGGCCGACGCCGCCAAGGAGCGTGTGGAGCAGACGGGCATCCTCTTCATCGACGAGATCGACAAGATCTGCGGCCGGGGCGGCCAGGGCGGCTCGGGGCCGGACGTGTCGCGCGAGGGCGTGCAGCGCGACCTGCTGCCCGTGGTGGAGGGCTGCGTGGTGAACACCAAGTACGGCATGGTGCGCACGGACCACATCCTGTTCATCGCGGCCGGGGCGTTCCACCTCTCCAAGCCCTCTGACCTGGCCCCGGAGCTGCAGGGACGCTTCCCCCTGCGCGTGGAGCTCTCGGCCCTTGGGCGCGACGAGTTCCTTCGCATCCTCACCGAGCCGCAGAACTCGCTGACGGTGCAGTACACGGCGCTGCTGGCCACCGAGGGCGTGCGCCTGGAGTTCCCCCTGGAGGGCCTGGAGGAGGTGGCGGACTTCGCGGAAAAGGTGAACGCCGACACCGAGAACATCGGCGCGCGCCGCCTCTACACCATCATGGAAAAAATCGTGCAGGACCTCTCCTTCGACGCCCCCGACCGGGGCGGCGAGACGGTTGTCATCGACCGGGAGTATGTGCGAGAGAAGCTGAAGGACGTGGCGGAAGATAGGGATTTGACGAGGTATATACTCTAGCCATGAGACTTGCCGCGCTGCGCATCATCGACTTCAAAGCCTTCCGGGACGCCGTCCTGGATGTGTCGCCTTTGGAAGTCCTGGTGGGAGCCAACGGCAGCGGGAAATCCTCGGTCTTCGAACTCCTGCGCTTCGTGCGCGACTCCCTGGAACGCGACATCCCCCCGGAGATCCTCCCGGGCTTCAGGGGCCAGTTCCTTTATCACCCCCGTAGCGACGATTCCCGGTTTGGCTGGCAGCTGTTTTTCCAGTCAGACTCCACGGCGGTCCACTCCTACGAGGCCTCGGTTTTCGCCGTGCCTGGCCGTGGGGCGATCCTCTCCGAGCGCGTGCTGAAACATCCAGACGGTCGGCAGTCCCCCGCCGTCCTCACACTCATTGAACGAACGCCGGACAAGGTGGTCTTCGCGGACTCCTTCCCCCTCTACGGCGTCCACAACGGCAAAGCGCCGCCGAACGCCAGACGCCTCACGCTCTCCCACGTCTATGACAAGGGCTCCCGTCCGCTCATCGACATCCGGGAGAACATCGCATCCTGGAGATTCTACGCATCCTCCAGGATCGACATGGCCAGGATCAAGAATCCTGCGCTGGTGGAGCAAAACGCCTCCTGCGAAGAGGACTGCGGCAACCTGAGCGCGGTGCTCCACCACTTCATGACCGAGCACCCCCGCGTCTTCGATGAACTGCTGTTCCGGCTCGGCCAGGTCGTGCCCGGCTTTTCCGGCCTGACGGTCTGGGCCTACGGGAGCCCGGGAAACGTCATGGCCTTTTGGGACGAACAGGGCGTGCCCGGACGCCTGAGCCTTGGGGACCTCTCGGAGGGCACGCTCCGGTTCCTCTGCTGGGCGGCCGTGCTGCTCCACCCCGCGCCCCCGGCGTTGGTCTGCCTGGACGAACCCGACGTGGGCCTGCACCCTCGCGCACTGCCCCTGCTGGCCGCGCTCATCAAACAGGCCAGCGCGCGCATGCAGATCTTCGTGGCCACCCACAACTCGTACTTCCTCTCCCAGTTCGACCTGGACAGTGTGACCGTGCTGACCAAGCAGGACGGCCAGGCCGCCTTCAGAAAGCCAGGAGAGTCCAAGACTCTCCTGGGCCTGCTCGAAGAATTCGGCCCCGAGGAACTGGACAACCTCCACCGCTCCGACGAACTCGAAGTCCTATGAAAAGGGCGCTCGTCTACCTGGAAGGCCCCTCCGACAAGGCGGCCATGGAGGCACTGTTCAAGCCGTTGATCGCCACCAAGTACGCCGAGGGCGCTTCCATCACCTTCCACGCCTCCCGCGAGGGCCACGGCAAGAAAAACGTCGTGCTCCACGTCCCAAGAAAGGCGGCCGAATTCGTCCTGAACAATCCCCACGCCGTGGTGGCCGCCGTGCCGGACCTCTATCCGCCCAACCAGGGCTTCCCGCATCGCACGGCAGGGGAACTCCAGGAAGGCATGGTCGCCCTCTTCAAGCGCCACTGCGACAGGATGCGCCCCAAGCAATGGAACGAATACCGGGACCGCTTCCGGGTCTTCTGCTTCAAGCACGACTTTGAAGCCCTCTTGCTGGCCTGCCCCGACGCCCTGCGCGCGCACCTGGGCCTCGAACGTCTCGACACGGCGTGGACCCTTCCGGTAGAAGACCAGAATCACGGGCACCCGCCCAAGCGGATCGTGGAAGAACTCTTCGAGAAATGCGGCAGGCGCTATCAGGGCGTGGCCGACGCGCCCATGATCCTGCACGGCCAGAACCCTAGAACGCTGGCCGAAGCCTGTCCCCAGTGCTTCAAACCTTTCGTGGATTTCCTCGAAACACTCTAAAGGACGCCCCCATGCAAGAATCCGCCGCCGGCCAGGCCCGCATGCTCCTGGAGTCGCTGCCCTACATCCGCAAGTTCCACGGCAAGACCGTGGTGATCAAGTACGGCGGCCACGCCATGAAGGACGAGCACCTCAAGAAGAGCTTCGCCCTCAACGTGGTGCTGCTCAAATACATCGGGGTCAACCCGGTCATCGTGCACGGCGGCGGCCCACAGATCGGCCAGATGCTCACGCAGCTGGGCATCGAGTCCCACTTCCGCGAGGGCCTGCGCGTCACCGACGACGCCACCATGAACGTGGTGGAGATGGTCCTGGTGGGGCGCGTGAACAAGGAGATCGTCAACCTCATCAACCTGCACGGCGGCTCCTGCGTGGGCCTCTCCGGCAAGGACGGCTGGCTCATCAAGGTGCGCAAGCTCGAAATGGTGCTCACGCGCGAGGACGCCCCGCCAGAGATCATCGACCTGGGCAACGTGGGCGAACCCGTGAGCGTCAACGCCGGGCTCATCGAAACCCTCGTGCAGAGCGGCGTCATCCCCGTCATCGCCCCCGTGGGCGTGGACGACGAGGGCCGCACCTACAACATCAACGCCGACACCGCCGCCGGCGCCGTGGCCCAGGCCCTGGGCGCGAAACGCCTCCTGCTGCTCACCGACGTGGCCGGCGTGCTCGATCCCGAAGGCAAGCTCATCGAGACCATGGACCTCAAGGAGGCCAGCCAAGCCATCGAGGAAGGCGTGGCCAAGGGCGGCATGATCCCCAAGCTCAAGTGCTGCATGGAGGCCGTGCAGTCGGGCGTTGAGAAGGCCCACGTCATCGACGGACGGGTGGAGAATTCGCTCATCCTGGAGTTGTTCACGAGGCAGGGCATCGGCACGGAGGTCTGCCTGAAGCGCTGAGGAGGAAGTCCATGTCGTTTCCGCGCCGGGCCGCGCCGCTGGCGGTCCTGCTGGCCTGCCTCGTCCTGCTGGCGGCCCCCCCGGGGGCCAGGGCGGCCCTGCGCGCCGTGGTTCTGCCCCTCCAGCCCGCACCGGGCGCGCCCGTCGAAGGCTTTGGCGCGGCCGTGCAGAACATCGTGGAAAACGCCCTGGTGCTCCACGGAGGTTTCGAGGAGACCTTCTTCCTTAATTATACCGAAGCGTTCGACTCGGCGGGAGACCTGCAGGCCTACATCGGGGGCCAGCGCGCCGCCGAGTCGCCCCTGCCGGGCCTGGCGCGGCGCGGCGTGCGCCTGGCGCTGGGGGGCACGGTGGAGCCGGGCTCCGGCACGACGCGGCAGGCGCGGCTTTGGCTCAAGGACCTGGAGACCGGAGAGCGCTCCGAGATCCTCCTGCCCGTCGACCCCCTCGCCGGGCTCACGGGCCTTCGTTCCGGCCTGATCCCCCTGCTGGAGCAGGCCGCCGGCAGGCCCTTCAACCCGGCCCAGGCCAAAGCCCTGAGACGGCCGGAAATCCTCCCCATGAAGGCCTTTTCCCTGCTGGGCCACGCCTACGCCTCCTACCTGGTGTCCACCCGGGCCAGGATCAGACCCCCTTTCCGGCTCTCCTTCTCGGCCAGGGCGCTCGAACTGGCCCCCAACTCGGCCACGGCGCTCAACATGCACGGCTGGCTGCTCCACGCCTCCGGGGACGACGCCCCGGCCCTGACCCTCTTCCGCAAGGCCCTGGACCGCGACCCCTCCCTGGTGGACGCCCTGGACGGCATGGCCCGCCTGACCCTTGACCGCTCCGGCCAGGAACAGGCCCTACCCTGGGTGCTGCGCAAGACCCGGACCCGCGATGAAGGCGTCGGCCCCGGCCTGGCCCGCGTGCACCATCACCTGGCAGGCATGGCCAAGGGCTCCGACCGCAACCGCGTGGCCGCCTGGCACCTGAACAAGGCCACCGTGCTGGACCCCGCCTGGGACAGGCCCCTGCTGGAACTCACCCTGGCGCTTTCCCGCATGGAACGCTTCGAGGACGCCCGCCGCGCCCTGGACAAACGGCTGGCGCGCGAGAAATCCCCGGCCCTGCGCACCCGCTACCTGGAACAGATGGCCCTGGTGCGGCTCTGGGAATCCCAGGCTGCCCAGCGGGAGAAGAAGACGCCCCAGCGCGTCCAGGCCCTGGAGCAGGCCGTGGAACTGGCGGCGGTGACGCCCGGCATGGCCCGGGACCTGCGCTGGAGGGTCCGCTACGAACTGGCCGACGCCCTCTGCGCGGGGGGCGAACCCGGCCGTGCGGCCCAGGAGCTCTCGGCCGCCGAGGCGGCCAACCAGACGGAACAGCTGTTGCAAAACGCCCTGATGGCCTTCTGCCTGGCACGCTCGGGCCGCTCCGCCGAGGCCCGCGCCCTGGCATGGGAAACCCTTTCGGCCACGGCGGAACAGGAGCGCAGGCGCGACCCCGTGCCGCGAAGGGCCTACGAATCCCTGGGCAGGGCCTTCGACGCCCTGGACCGGCAGGAACTGGCGCGCATCATGGAGCGCCACGCCACGCCCCACATCCCCGACCCCGCCAAGTGACCGCCACCGCGCGCAAGGCCCGCGACGGCCGCAGGGCAGGCGAGCGGACGCGACGGCGTCCGCACGCAAAAGGGCCGCGCCCTGGAGGACGCGGCCCGGATCACCCCTCAGCCTACCCGGCCGGCGCGCGCCGGAGGGGGGAAATCATTTCGGTTGGCCCTGATTCCTGTTGCAGGGGCCGATGGCCTCGGTGAGCCGCAGGAACCTGGCCGGATCGGGGGCCACGCCGTCGCGGATGGCCTTGTCGATGGCGCGGAAATCCTCGTACGGCAGACGCTCCTGAACGCTTCGCGCGACGCAGGCGCAGTAGTCCCGGGCCATGGCTTCGGGGTCCTGCCCCGCGGCAAGTTCCGGCTGGGCGCGCAGCTTTTCCCGGGCCGTGCCCAGGCAGTTCTCGCGGATGTTGTCGAGCACCTTCGCGGTGTAGCCGTCCGGCTCGGCCCCACGCCACATGATAAGCCCGCCTCCCAGCAGCAGGGCCGCCGCGCCCGCCAGGAGCCAGCGCCTCATTCCTCGGCTTCCCCGCCCGCCAGGCGCACCTTGTCCTCGCCGTCGAGCTCCTTCACGTACACGTCCACGCGCTCGTCGCGGGAGGTGGGCAGCAGCTTGCCCATGTAGTCGGCCTGGATGGGCAGCTCGCGGTGCCCCCGGTCCACCAGCACCAGAAGCTCCACCTTGCGGGGCCGCCCGAAGTCCAGGATGGCCTCCAGGGCCGCGCGCACCGTGCGCCCGGAATAGAGCACGTCGTCCACCAGGACGATCTTGCGGCCGTCCAGGGCGAAGGGGATGGTGGTCTGGTTGATCTGGGGCTGATGGGCCAGGTTGGTCCAGTCGTCGCGGTAGAGGTTGATGTCGAGCTTGCCCAGAGGCACCTCGCACCCCAGGCGTGCCTCCAGGATCTTGCGCAGGCGTTGGGCCAGCTCCACGCCCCGGCGCTGCACCCCAAGAAGGGCCAGCTCCGTGCATTCCCCGTGGCGCTCCATGATCTCGAAGGCGAGCCGCTCCAGCGTGCGCGCCATCTCCTTGCCGTTCATCACGATTTTCTGCCGTTTCATGGCCCTTCCCGGATCGGACGTTTCGATTGCTCCTATCCGAAAACACAGGCCAAGGCAAACTGGGGCATCATGCTTTCGTATTTGACCCGCACCCCTGGCGGACTTAACTCACTGCATCATCAATTCTCCCAGTGGAGGCTTCCCATGGTTACGATGACGCACCCCGCGAAGGAACAGCTCGACCAGTACTTCGCGGAAAATCCCAAGTCCCCCATCCGCATTTTCCTCTCCAGCGGCTCCTGCGCCGGCCCCAGGCTCGCTCTGGCCCTGGACGAGCCCAAACCCTCCGACGCGGTCCACGACGTGGAAGGCTACAGCTTCCTGGTGGACAAGGAGCTCCTCGAGCAGGCCCAGCCCATCAGCCTGGATTTCCAGGGCCAGGGCTTCAGCATCGCCTCCAGCCTCGTGCTGGAATCCGGCGGCTGCGGCGGCGGCTGCTCCTGCTCCGGCGGCAGTTGCTCCTAGAGTCGCGCCCTCACCCTCCGTTCCCGCGGGTTTTCACGGCCTGCGGACAAGACCTGACGCGAGCCTGAACATCCCGCCCCTGCCTTTCCGAATCGTTCAGAGAGCCTTGGCGGCCGCCGTCCCGGACGGGACGGCGGCCCTCCCCCTCCTGCTATCGCCCTGGCCGATGGGGTCCATCCTCCAGACCCATAGACAGGCCTCCTGTTTGACAAAGCGCAACCCGGAGCTTACCTATTCCTCGACCCACACTTCCAGGAGGCATTCATGTTCACGCTCACGGAGCCTGCAAAAAAGCAGCTTGACTCTTATTTCGCCGACAAGGAGAAGTCTCCCATCCGGATCTACCTCTCCTCCGGCGGCTGAGCTGGCCCCCGGCTGGCATTGGCTCTGGACGAGCCAAAAGATTCCGACGACGTGTTCGAGACCGACGGCTACTCCTTCATCATCGACAAAGAACTCATGGGCAAGGCCCAGCCCGTCACGGTGGACCTCTCCTACATGGGCTTCCAGGTGCACTCCAGCCTGGAACTGGGCGGAGGCGGTTGCGGAAGCTCCTGCTCCTCCGGCTCCTGCGGACAGTAAGATCGCGCCTCGCCAGGGCGGCGGCCACCGGCCGCCGCCCTTTTCTTTTCCTGACGCTCCGCCCCTTCACCTTCCGCTTGTTTTGACGTAGGGAAATCCTACCTTTTCCAACAACCCACGCGCGGAGCGCGCAATGCCCGGAAAAATACTCATCGTCGACGACGAGATCCACATCCGGATGCTACTCGAACAGACCCTCGAAGACCTGGAGGAGGAACACGGCGTGACCATCCTCACCGCTTCCAACGGCGAGGAAGGGCTGGACCTCATCCGCCGTGAACGCCCCGACGTGGTTTTCCTGGACATCATGATGCCCAAGTTCAGCGGCTACGAAGTCTGCCGCAAGGTCATGGACGACCCGGCCCTCCAGGGCGGGCACAACATCGTCCTGCTCACCGCCAAGGGGCAGGAGGTGGACCGCCGCCAGGGGCTTGAACTGGGCGCGAAAAAATACATGACCAAGCCCTTCGACCCCGACGAGGTGCTCGACACGGCGCGGGAACTCCTGGGCATCAACCGCTAGCGCGCGAGCCCGGATGTAGCCGTCATGCAGTTGCGACGCTTCCTGCGCACCCACGACGTCACGCAGCTCTTCGCCAAAGCCAAGGCCCTGCTCGAACCGGGCTGGGGCGTGGGCGTGGTCCAGGCCGGGAGGCTGCTGGCCGCCCACGGCATTTCAGAAGACGACCTGGAGCAGCCCGGCGCGCTGCGCTTCAGCGTGCCCCTGTGCGGCAACCTCCACCCCTGCGGACACGTGGTGGTGGCGCTCAGGGCGGACCACCCCGCCTCCAACGGCTGCCAGGGCGTGCAACAGGTGGCCGACCTCCTGGCCCACAGCCTGGAGATGCTCCTGCAACAGGACGAGGCGCGCCGCTGCCTGGCCGCCGACACGCTCCAGAAATACCGCGAACTCTCCCTGCTCCACCGCGCCACCATGGGCCTGAACACCTCCCTGCGCCTGCGCGAGGTGGCCCGCGCCCTCATCGGCGAATGCCGCACCGGAGCGCTCCCCCTGGAAATGGGCATGCTCTTCCTGCGCGACCAGGCCACCGGCGCTCCCGAGCCCTTCGCCTCCTTCGGCCCGGTCCGAGAACACCAGCTGGACCGCGTGGCCACCAGCATCCTCTTCCTCGACATCATGCGCGGCGGCAAAGGCGAGATCGTCAACGACCTCGACGCCGACTCGCGCTGGCACGGCGAAGCTCCGGGCATCAAGGCGCTCATCGCCACGCCCCTCGTGGCCGCGGGCAACCTGGTGGGCGGCCTCGTGCTCGCCACGGCCCAGGACGCCCCCATCGAAGCCAACCACCTCCAGTACGTCTCCACCCTGGCCTCCGTGGCCGGCACCGCCATGGGCAACGCCGTGCACTTCGAGGACGTGCAGAGCCTGCTCAAGGCCTTGCTCCAGGCCCTGGCCACCGCCATCGACGCCCGCGACCCCTTCACGGCCGGCCACTCCCACCGCGTGGCGCGCCTTGCCGTGGCCCTGGCCAAGGCCGTCAACGACGACGCTGACCTGCTCCCCGGCGTCATCTTTCCCCCGGACACCCTCATCGAGCTCTACTACGCCGGGCTGCTCCACGACGTGGGCAAGATCGGCGTGCGCGAACAGGTGCTCACCAAGGCCTCCCGCCTGCCGGAAGACAACCTGCGCCTCATCGGCATGCGCATGGCCCTGCACGCCGAAATCACCGGCACGCCCTGGCGCGACGACTTCGAGCGCCTGCGGCGCATCAACCGCTCCGACGCCATCTCCCGCGAGGACGCCAGCCTCGTGGTGGAACTCTCCAAGCAGGAACTCAGCGCCTACGGCCAGTCCATCCCGCTGCTCGCCGAGGAGGAGACCCTGGCCCTGCTCGTGACGCGCGGCAACCTGCTCCCAGAAGAACGCCGCGAGATCGAACGCCATCCGGCCGAGAGCTACCGCATCCTTCAGCACATCCCCTTCCCCAGGAACATGACCAACCTGCTGTCCGCCATCGGCCAGCACCACGAACGCCTCGACGGCTCCGGCTACCCGGGCGGCCTCAAGGGCGACGACATCTCACTGACCGCGCGGCTGCTCATGATCGTGGACATCTACGACGCCATCACCATGGAGCGCCACTACAAGCCCGCGCTGCCCAGGGAGAAGGCCCTCCTCGTTCTCGAGGAGGAGGCCGCCCAGGGCAAGCTCGACCCCAGGCTCGTCTCCATCATGATCGAACGCATCGACTCCATCGAAGACGACTCCCTGCGCATGGCCATCGACAGAGGCTACGAGTCCCTACTAGGGACCAACACCTAGCGCCTTCCCCTTCATCCGCCCCAGACGCGGCCCCTCAGGAGCCCCCATGCCCTCACGCCCAGGCTTTGCCAGCGACAACAACTCCGGCGTCCATCCCCTGATCCTCGAAGCCATGGCCCGGGCCAACGATGGTCACGCCGTGGCTTACGGCGACGACCCTTGGACCGAGGCCGCCCTCGAAGCCTTCGACCGCGAATTCGGCCCCGGGGCGAGCGTCCACTTCGTCTTTCTGGGCACCGCCGCCAACGTGTTGGCCCTCCAGGCGATGACCAGGCCCCACAACGCTGTCGTCTGCGCCCGCACCGCGCACATCAACGTGGACGAATGCGGCGCGCCCGAACGCCACCTCGGCTGCAAGCTGCTCGCCCAACCCACCGCCGACGGCCTGCTCGATCCCCAGGACCTGCGACGCGCATTCCGGGATTTCGGCAACCCGCACCACAACCAGCCCCGCGCCGTCTCCATCACCCAGGCCACGGAACTGGGCACGCTCTACCGCCCGGAGCAGGTCCGCGAACTGGCCCGCATCGCGCACGAGAACGACATGCTCCTGCACATGGACGGCGCTCGGATCGCCAACGCGGCCGCAGCCCTGGACCTCACCCTGGCGCAGGCCACGCGCGCGCTCGGCGTGGACGCCCTGAGCTTCGGCGGCACGAAGAACGGCATGATGTACGGGGAAGCCGTCGTCTTCTTCAAGAAGGACCTCGGGCGCGAATTCCCCTTCATCCGCAAGCAGGGCATGCAGCTGGCCTCCAAGATGCGCTTCGTGGCCGCCCAGTTCTCCGCCCTCCTCCAGGACGGGCTCTGGCGCGCCAACGCCAGCAACGCCAACGCCATGGCCGCGCTCCTGGCCAGGGAGGCAGCCAGCGTGCCCGGTGTCGAAATCTCGAAGCCCGTGGAGACCAACGCCGTCTTCGCCCGCATCCCCGCCCGCGCCGTGGAAGCCCTGCGCCGGGAATTCTTCTTCTACACCTGGAATGCCGAACCCGAAGACATGCCCGAAGTCCGCTGGATGTGCTCGTTCGACACCACCGCGCAGGCGGTGGAACAATTCGTCGCCGCACTCCGCAAGGCCATGACGGCCTGACGGCCCATCGCGGCCGTCGGGAAAACGAAGCCTTTGACGGCGCGCCCTTGTGTGGATTACCGGATATGGCATGGTGTTTCTGATCGTGACTGAATTGCCTCCATCGCGAGCACTTCAACCGCAGAGGAAACCGCCCGCATGACCCATTCCGCCGGCATACAGGCCTGCATCCACACGTTCTTCGCCCGCCAGCCCGTTTTCGACGCCAGCAAGAAGGTCTGCGGTTACGAACTGCTCTACAGGCACGATCCACGGGAAAAGAACGCTCCGCTTGGCGCGGACGATGTCGCCAACCTCTCCGTGCTCTCCGCGACGCTCACCTCCCCCAACAAGCAGGAAGAGGATCGGGAGAAGATCTTCATCCGCATCCCGCCCGGGTCCATCATGGCCGGCATCCCCGCCGCCCTTTCCCCCAAGACGACCGTCGTCGAACTGGACGCTCCCCCGGCGCAGGACCAGGGCCTGCTGGCTGCGCTCTCCACCTTGAAAAAGCAAGGCTATGCCCTGGCCCTCAACGCCGCCTCGGACCGCGCCTGCGTCCACGGGCTGACGGAGCTGGCCGACATCGTTTTCCTCAACGTGCTCGGCAAGGAAGAGGACGAAATCAAGGCGATGGTGGAACCCTTCGCCGCTTCCAGGGCGATTCTGGCCGCCAAGCACGTGGAAGACCACGCCATGTTTGAACGCGCCAAAAAGCTCGGCTTCCACTACTTTCAGGGCTCCTTTTTCAAGCGTCCGGTCCTCTCCCCCGCGCACAGGCTCTCTTCCAACAAGGCCACGCGCCTCGGCATCTACCGCTCCCTGGGCAACAGCAGGCTCAATGCCGACGAACTGGCCGCCATCATCGAATCCGACGTGTCCATCTGCTACCGTCTGCTCACGCTCATCAACTCCCTCGCCTACGGACTCCAGTACAAGGTGCACTCCATCAAGCACTCCATCATGCTGCTGGGGTGGGACCACATCAAGAACTGGCTCTGGCTCGTGGTGCTTTGCGACATCCTGCCGAAAGGCAAAACCCAGGAACTGCCCCGCCTCTCGGCCATCCGAGCCCGATTCCTCGAAAGGGCGGCCGCCGAGCATGGATACAAGGCCGTGCCGCCCGACACGCTCTTTCTTCTGGGACTGTTTTCGCTGCTGGAGCCCATGCTCGACACGCCCATGGCCGGGCTGGTCCAGGACCTCCCCCTGGAAGAAGTGGTCAAGTCGGCGCTGTGCGGCAAGCCCAACCTCCCCCACCAATGGCTCGAACTGGCGCGCTGCTTCGAAACCGGGGACTGGGCAAAGATGGATGCCCTGATAGACTCCCTGGGCCTGGACTCCGTGACCGTGGCCAAGGCCTACTATGATGCCCTGATCTGGGCCAGCGCCCTCTACGAACAGGCAGCACTCGACGGCTAGACCCCACGACCGCTTCGCGGCGGCGGCCGGTGCGGTTGCGGTGGAGTGGACGGGGTGGGGGGTCGGGCAGAGGAAGAGCCTCCGGCGGCCAAAGGGCTACGCCCTTTGGAATCCCAAGTTGCTTCGCGGGTTTCACCGGGTAGGTCGCTGTTTATGAGGGCGGCTAGTCTCCTGGTGCCAGGACAGCAGCAGACACCCGCCGGGAACGCGCTCAAAGCAGCGCTTATCCCGGCGGACCGCCATCGTCGCAAGCGACGATGAACAAAAAATTATCCTTTAAAATCCAAGAATTAGATCTTGCTCGAAAATCTGGCGCGAAGCGCCACTGCCCCCCGCGAGGGGATTCGCGGCTTTGCGCGAATTCCCGCGCGAAAGGCGGCGCAGCCGCAAGGGTCCTGCCTGCCTGTCCCGGTGCTGTTCGCGGGGAGACCAGGCGGACCGATTTGAAGACGATCCACCTGATCTCCCCGCGAACAGCACCGGGACAGGCAACACCGTCCTACACGGTGAAGCCCGCGAAGCAATTGCAGGGGTCCGGGGGGAGGCTCTCCCCCCGGCGGGAGAGTGCATAGAGAGCAGAGCCCTCTTTGCCCGCCGGAGGCATATTCTCCGACCGCCCTGCCGGGGTGCGGGACGGAGCGGTCCGACGCGCGTCGCGGGCGGGTGAGCTGTTTTCGCGTTTACAGCTTGGAGCGGTCGACGAGCGCGGCGGTGAGGTCGGCTTCGCAGGCGAGTTCACCGTTCACCGTGGCGGTTCCGTGCATGCGCCAGATGCCCATTTTCTGTTTCACGTCATTGCAGGTGAGGATGAGTTGGTCACCGGGCACGACGGGGCGGCGGAATTTGGCGTTGTTGATGCCTGCGAAGAGGAAGAGCTTGTCCTCGATGTTGTCGCGGGAGCAGCCCATGAGGAGCGCGCCTGCCTGGGCCATGGCTTCCAGTTGGAGGACGCCAGGCATGACGGGCTTGTCGGGAAAGTGTCCCTGGAAGAATGGTTCGTTGAAGGTGACGTTCTTGAGCGCGGTGAGGGAGGTGTCCTTTTCGAAAGAGAGGACGCGATCCACGAGAAGGAAGGGGTAGCGGTGGGGGATGCGTTTGAGGATTTCGGTGACGGGGATGGGCAGTTCCATGGCGTCTCCTTTTGGAAGTAAAAAAGGCGGCTTCCCGTTGGGGAAGCCGCCTTTGTGAGTGTGCGGGATTATTTCGCGCGCTTGGCTGCGGCTTCGAATTCCTTGGTGATGTCGGCGGTGATGTCCGCGCCGCTGGCGGTGTAGAGGAGGGCACGGCGCTCAATGACCATGGAGTAGCCCTGCTTCTTGGAGTAGTCGGCGATGACCTGATCGAAGACCTTCATGAGGGGCTCCAGGATGCGGTTGCGTTCCTGGTCCATCATCTGGGAAGCGGAGTTCTGGTCTTCGATGAACTTGCGCATGCGGGCTTCAAGAGCGGCCTGCTCCTTCTGCTTGGCGTCGGCGGACATGACGCCGGCCTTCTTGTTGAATTCGTCCTGGGCTTTCTTGATTTCCTCGCCCTGGCGGCTCAGTTCCTTCTGCTTGGCGTCGAACTTGGCCTTGAGTTCGTTCATGGCGCGTTTGCCGGTCTCGGAATTGGCGAGCACTTCCTGGGAGTCCACGACGCCGATCTTGTCGGCGGCATGGGCCAGGAGGGGCATGGCGATGAGAGCAACGGCAAGAAGCAGGCTCTTGATGGGGTGAAGCATTGTTCCGGTTCTCCTTTGGTCTGGAAGCGCTCTGGTGTGCCGCGGGTCCGCCCTGGCCCCGCGGCGATGCTCACAAACCGTTTTGGCTCGAAAGTCAAGCGTTTCTTAGAAGGTATTCCCCATGGTGAAGCCGATCTGGAAATTCTGCTGGTTGTGCTGGATGTTGTCCAGACCGTAGCCAGCCTCGACCCGGATCAGGCCCATGGGGGAATACCAGCGCATGCCGGCGCCCACGGATTTGACGAGGGAGATGTAGAAGCCGTCGCGCTCCCGCCAGATGGAGTTGCCTGCGTCGAAGAAGCCCAGGCCGTAGACGCCGTACTGTTTGCTGATGGGGAAGATGTACTCCAGGTTGGCGAAGTAGACGGTGTCGCCGCCGATGCGTTCGTTGGTGCGGTGGTCCTTGGGGGAGATCTTGTCGGTCTCGTAGCCGCGGATGTTGCCGATGCCGCCCAGGTAGAAGCGCTCGAAGACGGGCACGTCGCCGAAGCCGTTCTGGAAGAGTCCGCCCACCTGGGTTCTGAAGTGGAAGACGGTTTCCCAGAAGAGGGGGCGGTAGTAGTTGAAGGAGTAGTAGGCCTTGACGAAGCCGCGGTCGCCGCCGAGGCCGGCGTACTCGAAGGAGATGTCGTTGATGGTGCCCTTGGTGGGCTTGGTGCGGCTGTCGGTGGTATCGCGCACCGCGCCTGTGACCACGCCGCTGGTCCAGTGGATGCCCTTGGACTCCTGGATGACGGAGGAGGCGTAGTAGTTGGTGTGGTAGACGTCGTCGCGGGTGAGGCGGTAATCCCAGCGCAGGGTGGTGAATTCGCCCACGGGGTAGGCGAAGCGGGCCACGACGCCCTGGGACTGCTTGTAGTAGTCGGAGTAGCGACGGAAGGTGCTGAAGGCGTCGGTGCCGAAGGAGAGGGGGGTGTCGTAGACCGAGGGGTTGGTGAACGACGCCGAGAAGCGGTTGGTGACGCCCGAGAACATGCCCTGGAACTGCAGGTTGTAGCCCTTGCCGAAGAGGTTGCGTTCTTCGACGGAGCCGCCCACGAAGACGGAGTCGTAGGTGGAGTAGCCGATGCCCGCGGAGACGGAGCCGGTGTTCTTGTCCTTGACCTTGACCTTGATGTCCACCTCGGCGGGGTTCTCGGTGGGCACGGTCTCGATGTCGACCTTCTCGAAGTAATCGAGCTTGTTCAGGCGTTCGTTGGAGCGCTTGAGCTTGGTGCCGGAGAAGAGGTCGCCGTCGGAGAGGCGCAGTTCGCGGCGGATGACGTTCTCGCGGGTACGGTCGTTGCCCTCGATGGTCACGCGGCGGATGTAGACCTTCTGGCCCTTGCCGAGGATGTAGGTGACGTCGACGATCTTCTGCTCGGCGTTCTTCTGCATGTCGATGTCGGCCTCGGCGAAGGCGTAGCCCATGTCGGAATAGGCCTCGTTGAGCCGGGTGATGTCGTCGCGCACCACGGAGCGGTCGAAGTAGTCCTTCTTCTTGGCCAGCTCGGGCAGCTTGGTGATTTCGCGGAGCTTCTTGTCGTCGAAGAGGAGGTCGCCCTTGAAGCCCACGTTGCCCAGCTTGTAGCGCTCGCCCTCTTCCACCTGGATGGTGAGTTCGATGCCGTCGTCCTTGATGTCCACTTGGGGCTGGCCCACGCGGGCGTCGATGTAGCCGTGGTTGGTGTAGTAGTTCTCGATGGCGGCGGAGTCGCGGTCGAGGAGTTCTTCCTTGAGCACGCCGGTCTGGAGAATCCAGGAGAGGAAGTTCTTCTCCTTGAGGGCCATCTGGTCCTTGAGGTCGGAAGGATCGACCTTCTTGGCGCCGACGATGTTGATCTTCTTGATGTAGAGCTTCTTGGATTCCTGGACCACGATGTTCAGCCGGGCCATGCGGGGGTCGGTCTGTTCGAGCTTGTACTCGACGTTGGTCTGGTAGAAGCCTTTCTTGCGGTAGAGGTCGCGGATTTTCTCGAGGTCGTCGGCGAGCACCTGCATGTTGAGCACGGAGCCGGTCTTGGTGCCCATGGCTTCCAGAATTTCGTCGCGCTTGATCTCGGAGTTTCCGGAGACGCTCACGGCCTGGATGCGGGGCTTCTCCTTCACCACGAAGACCACGCGCTTGCCGCCGCGCACGTCGTCGAGCTTGATCTGCACGTCGTCGAAGTAGCCCAGCTCGAAGAGGCGCTTGAGGTCTTCGTTGACGGTCTTGTTGTCGAAGGGCTCGCCCACCTGGGTCTTGACCTTGAGGAGGATGACGTCCTTCTCCAGGGCGTTGTTGCCTTCCACGTCGAGCTCCACCACTTTGAGGCCGGTGGGTCCGGAGACGGGGGCCAGCTTCTGGGCCAGCTCATCCACGGCGGAGGGCAGCTCGATGGCGCCCGGGCGGGTGACGTAGGCGTTTTCGGCCTTGCCGTCGGCGCTCACGGAGCGGGCGTCGATGGAGAGGGCGTCGCCCACGAGGTTGATGGTTCCGTAGATGGCGCTGACTGCCCCGGCGGAGCGGGCGGCGCGGGCGGCCTCGGCCTCGGAGGGCTGGGCCTTGGCCTTCAAAGCGGAAGCGGCCGCGGTCTGGTCCACCACGGCCACGCCCTGCTGCTTGAGGCGCTCCACCAGGAGCTTGGAGGCGCTTTTGCGCAGCGCCTCCTTGTCGCCAGGGGCGTTGACTGTAAAGGGCAGCACCACCACCTTGGCGGTCTGTGCGAAGACGTTTCCGGTAAGGCCCAGTAAGAGCAGAGCCAGGATGGATACGATGAGTCCGCAGTGCTTACGGCCGCGCAGTGAGTTCTCCGCCATGCAATTCCATCCGTCGGCCCATGAGGCGGGCCAGGTTATGGTTGTGGGTGACCACCACGAGGGTCATGCCCAGTTCCGCGTTGAGGTTCGCGAGGAGTTCGCCAACACGCTGCCCGGTGGCTTCGTCGAGGTTGCCCGTGGGCTCGTCGGCCAGGAGGGCCTTGGGCCCCATGAGAATGGCCCTGGCGATGGCCGCGCGCTGGCGCTCGCCGCCGGACAGGGTTGTTACCCTGTGATGCAGCCTTTGTTCAAGCCCTAAAAGCCCCAGCGCCCGCCTTGCCTTCTCTTGCGACTCCTCGGCCGGGAGCCCGGCGATGAGTCCGGGCATGGCCGCGTTTTCCAGTGTCGTGAATTCGGGCAACAGATGGTGGAACTGGAACACGAAACCGATGTCGAAGTTGCGCAGTTTGGCCGCCGCCCAGGGGCGCAGGGTGGAAAGGTCCTGCCCGTCGAAGCGCACGTTGCCCCGGGAGGGCGTGTCCAACGCGCCCAGCAGGTGCAGGAGCGTGGACTTGCCCGACCCCGAGGAGCCCAGGATGGCCAGCGACTCGCCTTGGGCGATGTCCAGGTCCAGCGCGTCCAGCACGGTCACCGCGCCGCCGGGGCCTTCGTAGTCCTTGCCGACGCCCCTGAGCGCATAGAGGGGCTCCGGGGCCGGACGGTTACGGGGCTCATTCATGGCGCAGGGCCTCCACGGGCTTGAGCTTCGCGGCGCGGCTGGCCGGATAGAGCGTGGAGAGGAAGCACAAGCCGAAGGCCGTGGCGGCGATGAGCACGATGTCGTGCCAGTTGAGCAGAACCGGCAGCGTGTCCATGGGATACACGTCGGGCGGCAGCTTGATGAACTGGAAGCGCTTGAGCGCCAGGGCCGTGCAGATGCCCAGGACCAGGCCCAGCGCCGTGCCCACGGCCCCGATGATGGAGCCCTGCAGGAGGAAGATGCGCCGGATGGAATCCGCCGTGGCCCCCATGGACATGAGGATGGCTATGTCGCGCGTCTTCTCCATCACCAGAAGCACCAGCGACGTGATGATGGAGAACGATCCCACCAGCACGATCATGAGCAGCACCACGAAGAGCCCCAGCTGTTCCAGCTTCAGGGCGGCGAAGATGTTGCCGTTCATGTCGATCCAGGTGCGCGCGTAGACGGGCATCCCGCCCAGGCGCTCCACGATGCGCTCGGCCACGCGGGGGGCTGCGTCGGGGTCCTTGAGGCGCACGTCCAGGTACATGGCCGCGTCGGGCTTGAAGCCCAGCATCTCCTGGGCCGCGGACAGGGAGACGAAGGCGGAGGACGAATCGTACTCGTACATGTGGGTCTTGAACACGCCCACCACCTGGAGCACCTTCACCTTGGGGGTGAAGCCCACGGCCGAGCCGCGCAGGCTGGGCGTGAGCACGTTCACCGTGGAGCCGAGGCTCACGCCCAGGCGCGAGGCCAGCTCCGAGCCCAGCACGATGCCCGGCGCGCCGTCGGCGCGCTCCAGGTCTTCCAGGCGCCCATCCACCATGTCCTTGTGCACGGTGAGCACGCCGCTGGCGGTGGAGAGGTCGATGCCGCGCAGGATCACGCCCTTGGGCGTGCCCTGCTTGGCGAGCATCACTTCTGAATAGATGATGGGCGTGACGGCCGTGACGCCCTCCACGGCCGCCACCTTCTCCATCTGCGCGGGATAATTGCGCACGGCCGAGCCCGCCACGCCCACGATCACGTGGGAGGAGAGCCCCAGGAGCTTGTCGCGGAATTCCGTGGAAAAGCCGCTCATGACCGCCATGGTCACGATGAGCGCCGCCACCCCCAGACCCACGCCCAGCACCGAGAAGAGGGAGATCACCGAGATGAAGGAGTTCTCCCGCTTGGTGAGCAGGTAGCGCCTTGCTATGGTGAGCTCGAACCTCATTCGCCGGGCACCCCCTCGGGTCGCAGGAGCGGGAAAAGGATCACTTCGCGGATGGAGGCCGAGTCCGTGAGCAGCATCACCAGCCGGTCGATGCCGATGCCCTGGCCGGCGGCCGGGGGCATGCCGTATTCCAGGGCGCGCACGTAGTCCTCGTCCATGAAGTGGGCCTCGTCGTCGCCGGCGGCCTTTTCTGCCACCTGCTCCTCGAAGCGCAGGCGCTGGTCCACGGGGTCGTTGAGCTCCGAGAAGGCGTTGGCCATCTCGCGCCCGGCGATGAAGAGCTCGAAGCGGTCGGTGACCTCGGGATTGGCCTCGTTGCGCCGCGACAGGGGCGAGATGTCCGTGGGGTAGCCGTAGATGAAGTGCGGCTGGATCAGCTTGGGCTCCACGAAGAGGTCGAAGAGCTTGGCCTGGAGCTTGCCCAGCTTCTCGCCCTTGAGCACCTTCTCGCCGTGCTTGAGCACGTGGGCCTTGCAGGCCTCGTAGTCGCGGTAGATCTCGGGGGCCACGCCGCCGATGGATTCCAGCGAGTCGTAGAAGTCCACGCGCTTCCACGCGCCCACGGAGAGGTCGATCTCCTGGCCCTGGTAGGTGACCTTGGCCGTGCCGCACACGGCCTCGGCCAGGCGGGCGAAGAGACGCTCCGTCAGGTCCATGAGGTCGTCGAACCGGGCGTAGGCCCAGTAGAACTCGCACATGGTGAACTCGGGGTTGTGCTGGGTGGAGATGCCCTCGTTGCGGAAGTTGCGGCCCACCTCGTAGACCTTCTCGAAGCCGCCCACCAGGAGCCGCTTGAGGTAGAGCTCGGGCGCGATGCGCATGTAGAGCTGGAGGTCCAGGGCGTTGTGGTGGGTGAGAAACGGCTTGGCCGTGGCGCCGCCCGGGATGGCCTGCATCATGGGCGTTTCCACTTCCACGAAGCCGCGCTCGTCCAGAAACCGGCGCAGCTCGGAGACGATGCGCGTGCGGGTGCGGAAGATCTCGGCGGTGCGCGGGGTGACGATCAGGTCCACGTAGCGCTGGCGGTAGCGGATCTCCACGTCCTTGAGGCCGTGGTACTTCTCGGGCAGCGGGCGCATGGATTTGGTGAGCAATCTGGCCTGGACGCAGCCCACCGTGAGCTCACCGGTCTTGGTGCGGAAGAGCCTGCCCTCCACGCCCACGATGTCGCCGATGTCGAATTTCTTGAAGACGGCGTAGACCTCTTCGCCCATGTCCTCGCGGGCGGCGTAGCATTGGATGCGGCCGGTGGAGTCCTGGATGTGGAAGAAGGCCACCTTGCCGAAGGAGCGCAGGGCCACGATGCGCCCGGCCAGGCGCACGGGGCCTTCCAGGGCGGCCAGGGCCTCCTCGTCGAGGGTTTCGTTGGCCTGGGCGGTGTCGCCGATGCCGTGGGTCTTGACGAAATCGTTGGGATACAGCGGGACGTTTCCGTCGAGGAGCTGGCAGGCCTTGGCCACGCGGTTCTTGAGCACCTCGTTGAGTTCGTCGCGGCTGGCCAGTGCTTCCAGCAGGGGATGGAATCGCTCCACGTGGGCGGACTTCACGGGAAGTTTGAAGTCGCGGCGGCGGGGCTTGTCTTGGGATGCCAAATGCTCACTCCGTGATCTGGTCTGATCGGTAGAATGGAATCGGCCTGACCTATGCCAATTGCCGGGGAGCGTCAAGAAACGCGGCGCGGAGAGCCCGCCGGCGCTTCCCGGGAGCCGCGCGGGCTTGTGGGAGGCCTTCCCGGGCGCCGCGAAGCCGACGCGAGGCGAACCCTGCCCGGAGGAATCAAGCGCAAGGCAGGGGGCCGCACGGGGGCCTCGAAAAAAATGGTTGACGCGGGGGGCCTCATTTCATAAATGGACCTTCCGCCGCGAGGCGGCAGCGTTCCTCGGTAGCTCAATCGGCAGAGCGGGTGGCTGTTAACCACTAGGTTGGGTGTTCGAGTCACCCCCGAGGAGCCACGCAACACAAGGGTTCCGGTCCAAAAGGCCGGAACCCTTTTGCTTTGGGGGGGCGGTTTTGTCCCCCACCTGTCCCCCAAACGAGGAGGGACCTGGACGAACCCTGTCGCTTCCAATGCTATTGCCGCCCTCCCTCTTCCAGGACCCACACCTTCTTGTGCCGCCGACTCTGTCGCCGGACCTCAATCCCCCTAGAGGCCAACATGCTCACGCCCCACACCACCAAGACCGTCAAGGCGGTGGACCTCCCCGCTGTCCAGGTCATGGAGGCCCGGTGCAAGACGCTCGCGCACAAGGTCACAGCGGCGTGGCACCAGCGCACGGCAGGCTCCGCAACTCTTGCCTGCGTCACCCGGCCGACGTAGCGGCCTACCTGATGCCGGGAACTGGACGACAACGGGCGGCGGGAAGTGCCGGAACACAGGCTGAGGGTGATCGACTTCGGCGTCGCGGCGTTGATCTCATCGTAACTCCATCGGGACACATCGACACGACTTATGGGTGCCATCGAAAATCGCAGGGTATCTGGAGACTCGAAGCATTCCGTGACCAGCATACCGGGTGTGCGCCGATACCATTGAGCCCCTGCAGGCTGTTGGGGAACTCTAGCGAGGGGAAGAACACACCGGACGGTGTTCTTCCCTCTCTTATAGAGAGCAATCCTGTCCGCTGTCCGATGAAGGCTTGGCGCGGCTTCCAGGGGCGGACGATCTTCTGTCCTCCAAAAAGGTTGTCCGGCGAGCAATATCCTTGAATGACAAGATGTTACTCACCGGACCCCCTCATTTTCCCTGTCTGTCCGCTGTGTCTGGTCCGACGATCTATCCGGCGGGGGCACGCGGCGCATCCGGGGCGGTGGCCAGATACGTCACATTCCTGTGATTCCCGGGATTGTAGCGCACCACCTCGAACAGCCGCTCTTCCCTAATGGCCACAGCAATGGCCTGTCGCACATTCACCTTGGTGGCCCCCTTCAGCCCCTCACGTTTCCAGCGGGCAGGTTCTATGTCCCCGATGCCTTTGAGCGTCAACGGCTTCTCCCCCTCCTCCTCCCGGCTCTTCACCAGGGCATAGGCCTTTTCCTTCAGCACGCGTTCGAGGTCCAGATCCTGCAAGCGCCGGTTCTTGACCGGCAGGAGTATCCCCCCTGCCCCACGGCGCAGGAAGAACTTGCTTTCTGGTGGGCCATAGTTCTTTTTGCTCACCTGGGCGGCGAGGTAGACACCGTTCTTCGCGTCGGGATCATCAATCTCTTCCTTCGCCGCCTTGGCGGGCATGGCGACTATGTTAGATTGCCACCTGGCCGCCCCCGTCAACCCTGACGCACCCCGCATGGCCTCCTGGCTCAAAGCCGCTTCCAGATTGAATCCCCGGGGAGTTTGCCCGACCCCCTTGGCCACATGGTGACAGCAGACCACGGCCGCACCAGTTTCCTTGGCGAGTTTCTCCAGAAGCTGACAGAACGCTGTAGCCAGAGTGTTGTCGTTTTCGTTGCCACCGAAAAAGCGTGAGAGAGGGTCCAGTACGATCAGAGACAAGTCCTGAATCACCTTGAGCTTGGCGAGAAGATCCAGTACGTCTTCGTGGCCCGAGGGCTCCCACCGGAAGCGTCAATGAACCTCAGGTCCTCTCCCGCAGCGGGGACAAGAATGAGGTTGTGCTCCAAATCCTCTTTTGCAGATTCTGGCATCCGATCCCAGCTATGCTCCTCCAAGGCCGCGCAGGAAAGCGACTTGACGCGCCGCACCAGAATGCGTTCGTCCTCCTCGGCGAAGAGCGCCAAGACTTTCCCCTTGCCGCTCGGCAAGAGGTTGTCGCCGAAGAAGGGATGCCCGGTAGCAACCGCGGCGGCAAGCTGAAGCAGAAACGTAGACTTGCCAACACCGGGGGCGCCACACACAAAACCGACCGTACCTGACAGGAGTGACTGGTTCAGAACCCACGTGAGCGGGGCAGGTGTGGTCGCAAGGAGAGAACCCGCTTCGAACCTGCTCAGATCCAAGGTCGCGATGAATGATCCTTCCTTCTCCAGGGACGATGGTGCCCCAGCCCCAGCCGCAGCCTTCACAAGCTCTTCGGCGCGGTGCGACTGCCGTGCCTGACGGGGGGACCGTTCACCTGCCGCTAGACCACTCTGCAGCGTACGGAGCGCCTCGTCGGGGGGGAGCCCTGCCTGAAGAGCGGCGTCAAGGAGGGCGTCCGCAGCCTTCTGACGATCCACCTCGCCTCCGCCCACCAGTTGTCCCAGGGCATAGGCGCTTTGGTTCAACGTGTCATTGCGGCTTCCCTCTGGCGTGGCAGCCACCTTGGCGCACTCGTCAGCCAACGCACGGTTGCCGTAGACCGACACGCCCCCAAGGCTCAGCGGTTGCGGCAGGAAGACGCCTTTGCCGCCATTCCTGTTAGGGTCAAGCAGGTTCAGCAGCCATTCCGGGGCCTGCTCAACGGGCCTCTGCCCCTCGAGCCACTGGTAACCCCCGCCAGAGGGATGACTCGAGGGAGGCAGGATGACGTAGCCCCCGTTCCCACGGATATCGAGGCCTTCCCCGAGCTTACCGGCCGAGTTCCTCACGTCGCCTTCGGCGGGCATCCGGAAGAACAGTTGACGTCCACCACCGCCAGTCCTCTGCTCCAGAGTGGCAGGCAACTTACCGTACCGGGATTCAAGCTCTGCCAGCGCCGCTGGCCCGTCCGGCTGATCCACGTCCAGGACGAAGGCATCGAGGCCTTCGCCTGTGGGGCATCCGATGGACGCGTCCGGCCATTTTTTCCACCAGGCCTTCACGCGCTCTACATCCGCCGTTGCCGCGTGGAACTCGCCTTTGATACGGGGACGCTTGTCCGTGCCGCAGGGAAAGACTGGGATGCCGTTTTCGGCATACCACTGGGCAGCCTCGGCCTTGGAGGCCGATTGTTTCAACGCTGTCAGGGAGTCGAGCACTGTGGAGGAGGGAATGGTAGCTAACATGCGATGTCCTTTGAGGATTTGGGCTCGCATTGATTGCGATCCCGGAGGGGTTCAAACTTCTCGGCGTTACTCGCCGGAAGGATTCTGCAATGTGGAATGATCGGGCCGAAGAGACCTCACGAGCAGGTCCTTGATCAAACGCTTTTACCGGGAGTCCGGCAGAGGTTTCCTTTCGGATGCATGGCCTGACGCGTATTGAGCCACCCCACAAGTTCCTCCCGGGTATAGGCGACCCGGCCGAACTGGAGCACATGGGGCGGCCCCTCGCCTTGGCTGTCCAGGTTCTGGATGTATCCTCGCGAGAAGGGGAAGCCGTAGTTTTGGACGTACTCCTTCCAGCGATGCCGCCAGAAGATTCCGACCGAGGGTGGCAGGAGCTTGTCCCAATCGACAGGGGTGGCATGTTGAGAAGAGATCGTAGACATTGCCGAGTGTTCCATGGAATCTCCAAGCTGCAAGGTTATGGTGAAACACGCTGCCATGAGGTGAGTACCCGCAACCACCTGGGTAGGCCTCAGCACGGAGGTGATGGCATTGCCCACGTGCGAGCGCATTCAACCACATGAGGAACGCCATTTTTAGCCAAACGTGTCATGTCATGAGTGATTATTTC
Organism: Fundidesulfovibrio magnetotacticus; assembly: GCF_013019105.1. Taxonomy (NCBI): domain Bacteria; kingdom Pseudomonadati; phylum Thermodesulfobacteriota; class Desulfovibrionia; order Desulfovibrionales; family Desulfovibrionaceae; genus Fundidesulfovibrio; species Fundidesulfovibrio magnetotacticus. The sequence continues at coordinate 13,474 of NZ_BLTE01000004.1, read as the reverse complement.
AGATCGCCAAAGACTGAGGCTCGAAACCGGAGGGGCACTGAGTTGCAAGGCTTCCCGGCCCTGGACAATCCGAGGGCCACGGGAACAATCCCCTTACAAGCGTTGATTTCCCATCGTATTTTTTCTTGGAATCTGGCAAAATTCTTGTCCATCACGATAAATACAATCGAAATACACATCATAGACATATTAACGCAACACGACAGATAGTTTTCGCAAACATCGCCATACATCACACATCACAGTCAACAAACAATCAATTAAACCTACAGCATAACAATCCATGGCATCGCCATGAATGACATGACAAACAACAATAGCAATCTTTTTCGATATTGGGGCAAAGCCACCCGGGGAGATGCAGAATGGCACCCTTTACTATACCATTGCGCCGACGTGGCGGCAGTCCTCCAGGTGCTGTTTGAGCGCGACGCCAGACTCCTCGACCGCCTGCATGGTCTCACACCAACATTCGATCGCCAACGTTTTGAAAAGCTGCTCCTCTTCTTCGCCTTTCTGCATGACCTGGGCAAAGTTGCTCCAGCCTTCCAGAACATGCGCCGGGACATCGTAAAGGACGCGGGCGGCGATCCTGCCCGGCGCTCAAGGGAGGCCCACCATACGGAACTGGGCCTGGAGCTGTTCGAGGAAGCCATCCGCCGCGCCCTGCGTGGGACGCACGCAGTCGGCAGCCTGGACGACCTCTTCGACGTGCTCGACCCTCTGGCTTCCGCCGCCTTCGGGCACCACGGAAGGCCCTGCTGCAGTCCAAACGCCTGCGACATGCCGCCTCTGGTCCGCGAAGACGCGCAGGCGTTCTTCGATGAGGGGCTGCGCCTATTCCCCGTCGATCTCGCGCAGCTTGCCGATGAGGAAGCCTACCTGTTCAGACCCGTCTCATGGCTCTTTTCCGGCCTCCTCGTTCTCTGCGACTGGATGGCTTCCGGCGAGGGCTTCCCGTTCATCCGGGATTCGATGCCCCTGGAGGACTATCTGGAGCGCCACGCCCTTCCGGCAGCCCGGGAGGCCGTGACGAGAAGCGGCGTGTTGTGTCCGGAGCCGCACGCTGCAGCTGGATTCGGCGAACTGCTGCCACACTTGCCCAAGGGGGCATGCCCTACCCCCCTGCAGGAGTTCGCCCTGCGGGAGGCCGCACGACCGCACGGCCAGTGCCTGCTCATCTTCGAGGACGTCACCGGCTCGGGCAAAACGGAGGCCGCGCTGTTGGCCGCCCACGGCATCATGTCCCGTGGCGACGCCCGGGGGCTCTACGTGGGTCTGCCCACCATGGCCACGGCCAACGGCATGTACGCCCGCTTGAACGAGAGCTACCGGGCATTGTTCGAGGAGTCGCCCATCGGGCCTGCGTCGCTCATGCTTGCCCACGGCGCGCGCAGCCTCCACGACGATTTCCTGTTCAGCATCGGACTCGAGCGCGGACGCCCCAGCGACGGCGACCAAAACGACGACGAATCCCCCGACTCCGGGGCCTTCTGCACGGCCTGGCTGGCCGACAACCGCAAAAAGGCGCTGCTCGCCCCCTGCGGCGTGGGCACACTGGACCAGGCCCTCCTGGCCGTGCTGCCTTCCCGTCATCAAAGCCTGAGGCTGCTGGGTCTGGGTCGAAACGTGCTGATCGTCGACGAGGTGCACGCCTACGCGCCCTACACCACGCGGCTGCTGGAGAATCTGATTGCTTTCCAAGCGGGTCTTGGCGGCAGCGTGATCCTGCTTTCGGCCACGCTTCCCCTGGACGTGAAGCAGCAGTTGGTTACGGCTTTCTGTGAGGGCGCGGGGATCACCCCGCCCGTCCTCACCAACCGGCCGCTACCCCTGGCCACGCGCGTGGACGCCCAGGACGTCGAGGAACACGGGCTGCCTTCCGAGCGGTCTCTGAAGGTTGCGGTGAAAATGACCGCCAGCCGCGAAGAGGCCATCGCTCGTTTGCTGGCCGTGCGCGAGGCGGGGGGCTGCGCCGCGTTCATTCTCAACACGGTGGACCGGGCCACCGAGACTTTCGACGCCCTCGCCCGGTCCGTTCCGCCCGAGGATCTCATCCTCTTCCACGCGCGCTTCGCCCTGGGCGACCGCCAGGCCATCGAGGCGGACGTGCTTTCCATGTTCGACAAGGACTCCACGCGGGAGGTCCGCAAGGGCAAAATCCTTGTAGCCACCCAGGTGGTTGAGCAGTCGCTTGACCTGGATTTCGACCACCTCGTCACCGAGCTAGCGCCCATGGAGTTGGTCATCCAGCGCGCCGGGCGCTGTCAGCGCCACAAGCGGGACTGGCGTCCGGCCGGCTTCGAAGCGCCTTCCGTGTTGGTGGTGGGGCCGCAGGCGCTACCGGACGCAGGGCCGGACTGGGGCAAAACGGAGCTGGGCACGGGACTGTTTGTCTACCCCATGCCGGGCGTTCTCTGGCGCACGGCGCGGCTGCTAGAGACCACAGGCAGGCTTTCGATGCCCGAGGACGCCAGGCGGCTGGTGGAGGGGGCCTACGCTTTGGATGATCCCGACACGCCTGAACTGCTCAAGAGCGAAGACGCCTTGCAGTGGATAAAAACCAAGGGCGAGCGCAGCTTGGCGGACTTGAACCTGCTGGACTTCAGGCAGGGCTACGGCACTGCGTCGGCCAACGGGGTCTGGCACAACGACAGGCTCACGCCCACCCGGCTTGGCCAGCCTTCCGTGACGCTTCGACTTGCCATCTTCGAGGACGGGCCGTTGCGGCTGTGGGGCTCGCACGCCCTGGACGCCAAGGCCTGCGCCTTGTCCGAGGTGTCCGTGCTGGCTTCGCGCCTCATGGGGCTGCCTGACCCCGAGGGAGTCTGGAAGGAGCGCCTGGACGCCCTGGAGGCGCAACTGCCCGACAAGGGCCGCTGGGCGCGGCTGATTCCCTTCGAGCGCGCAGGCTCAGACGAATGGCGCTGCGCCCTGCCGGGCTGGGAAGGTCTGCGCTATAGCCCGGGCCGGGGGCTCGGGTTTCAAAGAAAAAACTAAGCATAACAGTGCCTTGACCAAGAACGGCCTGTGTGTTAGGTAATATCAATTGATGTGCGAGAGTTTGCACGGCCCCGTGTGCCAGCGAAACCTCCCGCCTACACGGAAAGCTCCGAATCACGGTCCTGCCTTGGACATCAGCCAGAGTTCCCCTCGCAAGGGGGGATGACCCAGTTATGGCTGCTAATTTGACATGTTGGAGGGTTTTGTTCCCCACTCGCGTGGGGTTTTTTTTGAATGAAGGTTATAGCTGTAAAAATTTACATGATGATATTAATTGACATGGCCCCACTCCATGCCGATCAAAAAATCGCCCAGGCTCGAAAGCGCACGAGACCTGGGCGATTCGGCCATTGGACGTATCCAATGAGCAGCTGGTACCTCCTCATCTAGGTACTTCCTCTGGCCGAGTCAATTCCGCTGCGCCAACCCCAGGAGGTCACCATGACCTGTTACAGACGGAGGCGGAATCTCTTTATCGTCCTGCTGATCCTGGACGAACTCGGGCTCATCCTCATTTTCATCTCATCACCCGCCTGAGCACGGGCAACCCCGAAGCGTTCCAATCGCTTCCGGGGTTGCCCGTGTACGCCCTGTAGCATAGTATTCCATGTATCCATATCGTAAGGAGCACATTCTCCATGGACAAGTTCAATCTCTTGTCGGAGCCCTGGATTCCCGTGCGACGAGCCAGCGGGAAGCGCGAGCGCATCGCGCCCTGGCAACTCACGGAGGCCGATGTCCCCCTGGATATCGAGACCCCCCGGCCGGACTTCAAGGGCGCGCTGTTGGAGTTCCTGGTGGGGCTGGTGCAGACGGCCCTGCCTCCGGCCACCAGCAAGCTCTGGCGCAGACAGTTGGACCCCGGCGACGCCCCACAGCCCGAAGCTCTGTCCGCCGCCTTCAAGCCCCTCGAACCCCACTTCAACCTCTTCGGTGAACGTCCCCGTTTCCTCCAGGACCTCACCCTCTCCGTGGCCGAGGCGGGCGGCCCCTCCCCCGTGGCCGCCCTGCTCATGGACACGCCCGGCGAAAACGCCGCGCGCCACAACGGTGACTTCTTCATCAAGCGCGACCATTCACCCGACCGTCTCTGCCCCTCCTGCGCAGCAGCGGCCCTTTACGCCCTCCAGGCCTATGCTCCTTCGGGCGGGGTGGGCTACCGGGTCTCCCTGCGCGGCGGCGGGCCTTTGTCCACGCTCATCATTGGCGACTCGCTCTGGCGCACGGTCTGGTCCAACGTGCTGCCTCTTGAGGCCAAGGGCGTCACGCCCCTGTCTGCCGCCCCGCACCACGCCGCCGCCGTGTTCCCCTGGGCCGCGCCCACCGCCGTGAGCGACAAGAAGGGCACGGAAATCCACGCCGCGGGCCGCCACTTTCTCACGCACTACTGGGCCACGCCCCGCCGCGTGGTCCTGGAGCCGGAGGAAGACGCCCACCCCTCTGCCTGCCCGGTGTGCGGCGAAACAGGCCGTGTCTTCGTGCGCCGTTTCCTGGCCAGGAACTACGGCAACAACTACGGCGTCGGCTGGCGACACCCCCTCACGCCGCATCGGGAGCAGGGCCCCGGCAAGGAGCCCCTGACCCTCAAGGGCGTCAGCGAGGGACGCGGCTACAACCACTGGCTCGGACTGGTCTACGGCGATGCCCAGGACGAGAAGTTCCCGGTGCGGCCGGCCCTGGCAGTCGGCAACTTCCGGGAGTCCCTGCGGGGCGCCATGGGAGGGAAAGCAGCCCGACTGCGGGCCTTCGGCTGGGACATGGACAACATGAAGGCCCTCAACTGGTGTGAGGAGGAATACCCGGTCTACGACCTCCCACCGGACATCCCCGATGCCCCGGCGATCCTGGCGGATCGGGCAGGCCGTATGGTCCGCGCGGCGGACCAGGCCCGGCGCAACCTGCTCGCGGCAGCGAAGGAGGCCCTGTTCAGCGACGGCGCTCGCAACGCCAAGGCCGAGGCCACGCTCCTCGCAGGGCTCTCCATGCGCTTCTGGGCCGACACGAAACAGGCGTTCGAGCAGCGCGTCCAGGAGATCATCGCCTGCCTGAAAAACGCGGAGTACCCGCTGGAAGTCTACGAAACCTGGCGGGGCGTGCTCCTGGCCAGAACCGGAAGGTTGTTCCAGGACACGGCGGAGCGCGGCAGCTTCCCGGCACGCAGGCTCGAAACCATTTACGGCGCGCTCAACAGGATGAAGGCCTTCAATTACACGGGCTGCTCCAAGGCCCTCGGGCTGCCCATGGACGGCAAGGGAGGACGGCAATGACGAGACTGCGAGAGTTGATGAACCCCTGGATGCTGAAAGACCAGACGGACCGGATGGCCATGGACGAGCTTGCCGGTCGGTTCTGGTCCGTCCTGGAGGCGTGGTGGCGGGGCCTCGAAGACGACCGGGGAACGCGAGCCGTGCTCCGGCGCGCCAAGACGCCCCTGGCCGTCTTCATCACCCCCGAATTCCAGCGCGGGCCGGTGGCCCTGCTGACCCGGAACGGCATCGACCTCGACCACCAGGATCAGGAACGCCTGGCCCTGGGCCTGGGGGTGCTGGCCCATGTGGCCCCCCCGGTGAAGGATCGGACGGAGGGAGCCCCGCCCCACTTCGCGGGCCTGCTCAAACCGGAAAAGGGCCAGGAATCCACGCGCGATCCGCGCATGCGCAAGCTGCTCACCCTGGAGGATCAGGAGTCCGAAGCCCTGTTCCTCATGCTGCGCAGGCTGGCCAAATACCTGGAGGGCAAGGCCCCCGTGGGCGCTGCCTGGCGCAGCCTGCTGCGGGGCGCGTGCTTCTGGGACGAGAAGACCCGCCGAGGGTGGGCCATGGACTACTACGTTCACCGTGAAAAACCCGGAAAATAAGGGAGAATCCGCCATGTCGCGTTTCGTGCAGCTTCATATCCTGACCAGCTACGCCGCCTCCAACCTCAACCGCGACGACCTGGGCGCGCCCAAGTCCATGATGCTCGGCAACGCCGCCCGGCTGCGGGTCTCCTCCCAGAGCCTCAAGCGCGCCTGGCGCACCTCCGACGTGTTCCAGGCCGCCCTGGGCGGGGCACACCTGGGCACGCGCACCAAGGAGCTTGGCCGCAAGGTCTTCGCCGCCCTGGTCAACGGCGTGCCGCTGGCCGCCGCTTGGAAAGACGAGTCCGCCGCCGGGACCCTGAACGCCCTTAAGGAGACCAAGGCCGTCGAGATCGCCCGGGCCGTGGCCGGGGTGTTTGGTAAACTCAAGAGCGAAAGCAAAGCCGACAAGGACCCCGACCCTGCCAAGAAGCGTGTAGCACTCCTGGAATCGCTGGAGATCGAGCAGCTGGCCCACCTGAGCCCCGAGGAACTGGAAGAGGCGGCCAGGCTGACGGAGGCCTGCCGCGCCTCCGGGGCCGTCCCGGAGAAGGATGCCCTGGACCTCTTGCGCCACCGCGTGAAGGCGGCGGACATCGCCATGTTCGGGCGCATGCTGGCAGCCAGCGCCCGCTTCAACGTGGAGGCCGCCGTGCAGGTGGCCCACGCCCTGACCGTGCACAAGGCCGTTGCCGAGGACGACTTCTTCACCGCCGTGGACGACCTGAACAAGGACGACCAGGGCGCGGGCCACATGGGCGTGCTGGAGTTCGGGGCGGGCGTCTTCTACCTCTACGTGTGCGTGGACCGCTCCCTGCTGGCGGAGAACCTGTGCAACGACGCGGCCCTTGCGGCCAAGGCCCTGGAGGCCCTGGTGCGCGCGGCGTGCACCGTGGCCCCCTCGGGCAAGCAGAGCAGCTTCGCCTCCCGCGCCTACGCCTTCTACGCCCTGGCCGAGAAGGGGGACGCCCAGCCCCGGGGGCTGTCGCTGGCCTTCCTCAATCCCGTGGAGGAAGAGGATATGGGGCTTGAAGCCATCAAGAAGCTGGAATCGACCAGGGAATCCATGGAGCGCGTCTACGGCCAGACTGCCCAGTCCGAATGCTTCAACGCCCTGGAAGGGAAGGGGACGCTGGATGCTCTCGTCCGCTTCGCCGCGGAGTAGGCCATGGCCCTGTACCTGACCTTCCAGCTGTACGGGCCGTTGCAGGCCTACGGGCTGGTGGCCGTGGGGGAGGTGCGCCTGAGCGCCTCCCATCCCACGCGCTCGGCGGTGTTCGGGCTCCTGGGCGCGGCGCTGGGCGTGCGGCGCGAGGAGGAGGAACGCCTGACCGTGTTGGCGGACTCCTACGACCTGGCCGTGCGCACGGACCTGCCCGGCACGCCGCTTCTGGACTTCCACACCGTGCAGACGCCCCCAGAGCGCCGCAACCGGGTCTACCGCACCCGCTCCGACGAGCTGGGCGGGCTCCTGGGCGAGGACGAGGAGCCCTACACCATCCTCTCGCGCCGGGGCTACCTGTGCGACGCCTGCTTCACCGCCTGCCTGCGGGTCAGGGGCGACGCCCCGCCTCACACCCTGGAGGCCCTGGCCGAGGCCCTGCGGCGGCCTGCGTTCACCCCGTATCTGGGCCGCAAGAGTTGTCCGCCCGGCCTGCCCTTCCACCCCCAGGTGGGGGAGCACGCCGGGTTCGAGGAGGCCCTGGCGGTCTACGGGCTGCACCGGGAGCTGCACGACCGGCTCAGGCGTCCCGACGCCACGACCGCGCACCTGGACACCGCCGAAGACAGCGGGGCCCTGGTGCGGGATCTGACCGCGCACCACGGGCGCAGGCTCTTCGTGGAGCGCCGCGAGGCATCCCGCGACATCCCGGCCGCAAAGCCGAGAGGGGGTGACGATGTACTTTAGCCAACTGATCCTCGATCCCCGCAAGGCGGTGATCGACGGCTTCTACGACGCGCACCAGGCCTTGTGGGGGCTCTTCTCCGACTCCCCCGAGCGCAAGCGGGACTTCCTGTATCGGGAGATGGACCCCGTGACCTTCCTCACGGTCTCCGCGCGCCCGCCCGAGGACGCCACGGGGGCATGGCGGGTGCGCAGCAAGCCGTATGCGCCTCGCCTTTCCAAGGGCGACAGGCTCTACGTGTCGCTACGGGTGAACGCCGTGGTGAAGCGCAAGGGGGCGGACGGCAGGCAGGACCGCTTCGACGTGGTGCAGGACGCGCGGATGCGCCTCTTGGCCGCGAAGGAGCCCGTGCCGCCCCGCGCGGAGCTGGCCCAGAGCGAGGGGCTCAAATGGCTTGAGAAACACCAGGAGTCCTGGGGGCTGGTCTTCGACCCCAAGGGCGTGAACGTGACGAGCTACGTGCAGCACCGCTTGTGGCGCTACGGGTCCAAGGCCAAGGTCTCCGCGCTGGACATGGCCGGTTTCGCCCGCGTGACCGCCCCGGAGGCGGTCTTGAGGGCGTTGACGCTGGGCGTGGGCCCGGCCAAGGGGTTCGGCTGCGGGTTGATGCTGGCCAGGAGGGCCTGATGCTGCCCCGGCTGTCGCCCCTGCCGCTCAAGGAGCGGGCGTCCCTGGTGTTCCTGGAGCGGGGACGGCTGGACGTGCTGGACGGGGCCTTCGTGCTGGTGGACGCCAGCGGGACGCGCACGCACGTTCCCGTGGGAGCGGTGGCGTGCATCATGCTGGAGCCGGGCATCAGGGTGACCCACGCGGCCGTGACGCTTGCGGCGCGCGCGGGCACCCTGATCACCTGGGTGGGCGAGGCCGGAGTGCGTTTGTACGCCTCCGGCCAGCCCGGGGGCGCGCGCAGCGACAAGCTGCTGTACCAGGCCTCCCTGGCCCTGGACGAGGAGGCGCGGCGCAAGGTGGTCATGAAGATGTTCACCGTGCGCTTCGGGGAGGAGCCGCCCATGCGGCGCAGCGTGGACCAGCTGCGCGGCCTGGAGGGCGTGCGGGTGCGGGAGATGTACAAGCTGCTTGCGCGGCAGCACCGCGTGCCGTGGTCCGGCCGGAAGTACGATCCCAGGGAATGGGGCAGCGGGGACTTGCCCAACCGGTGCCTGAGCGCGGCCACGGCGTGCCTGCATGGCCTGTGCGAGGCGGCGGTGCTGGCGGCCGGATACGCGCCGTCCATCGGGTTTCTGCACACGGGCAAGCCGCGCAGTTTCGTCTACGACATCGCGGACCTCTACAAGTTCGACACGGTGGTCCCTGTCGCTTTCCGGGTTGCCGCGCAGCAGGGCGCGGAGCCCGAGCGCGCGGTGCGCCTCGCCTGCCGGGACAGGTTCCGGGAAACCAAGCTGCTCAAGCGGATCATTCCGGAGATCGAGGAGGTGCTTTCCGCCGGGGGCTTGCCTGTTCCCGACGCGCCTGCGGATGCGGTGGGACCGGCCTTCGCGGACGAGGAGGGGCTGGGCGATGATGGTCATCGTGGTTGAGAACGCGCCGCCCCGGCTTCGCGGCCGGTTGGCGGTGTGGCTTCTGGAGATCCGGGCTGGGGTGTACGTGGGTGATTTTTCCGCCAAGGCGCGGGAGATGATCTGGCGGCACGTGGAATGCGGCCTGGAGGACGGCAACGCGGTGATGGCCTGGAGCGCCCGGAACGAGTCCGGCTTCCAGTTCCGGACGCTGGGCGCGAACAGGCGAATGCCCGTTGATTTCGACGGCCTGGAACTGGTTTCGTTCTTCCCCGTCGAGGATGCGAAAAGCTGACCAAACGTCCTGCGTTCTTTGACAATCGAGAGCGAGCTTGTTGGCACCCGAAAACCGCTTGAAAAAATCCAGTAACTGTGGCGTTTTGCCGGAAGAGTGTTCCCCGCGTGCGCGGGGATGATCCGTCATTCGTGACAGATGCACCACGGGGTTTTAGGTGTTCCCCGCGTGCGCGGGGATGATCCGGGCAAACCCCTGCCCACCTGCTGGGGGTACTGGTGTTCCCCGCGTGCGCGGGGATGATCCGTATAATTTTGTAGACCTGTGGGCACTAGGAATGTGTTCCCCGCGTGCGCGGGGATGATCCGTTGTCGTGGATATATACAGACTGCGGATAGTCGTGTTCCCCGCGTGCGCGGGGATGATCCGGGCTCGGCGGGGTCGCGCCGGCCGGTCATGGTGTGTTCCCCGCGTGCGCGGGGATGATCCGACAACATGGAGGTCGCGGGCGTCGTCCTCCAAGTGTTCCCCGCGTGCGCGGGGATGATCCGGCCACCGCCAGACGCCCCACCGCGCCGTCCAGGTGTTCCCCGCGTGCGCGGGGATGATCCGCTGGAAAACAAACTCTGGTCCTCCCGCATCGAGTGTTCCCCGCGTGCGCGGGGATGATCCGAACCCGCCCGTGCCCGTCAGGGTCTGCTCCGTGTGTTCCCCGCGTGCGCGGGGATGATCCGGAGCGCATCATGGCCCAGAATCACGTTCAGGAGTGTTCCCCGCGTGCGCGGGGATGATCCGGCCGACGCCCCCTTCGTGGTGGTGGACGCCCTGTGTTCCCCGCGTGCGCGGGGATGATCCGAACGAACCGATGTTGGTGGTCGGGAGGCAGACGTGTTCCCCGCGTGCGCGGGGATGATCCGCCCGCCAGGGTGTTGCCCGAGGCCGACGTGGTGTGTTCCCCGCGTGCGCGGGGATGATCCGCTGGTGGACACCATCCTCCAGGCCCCGCTTCAGTGTTCCCCGCGTGCGCGGGGATGATCCGGATGGTATTTTCTCGCCCTTGGCGAGGAGGCGGTGTTCCCCGCGTGCGCGGGGATGATCCGGCGCTGCGTGATCGCTGAACCGGCCGCCCGTTGTGTTCCCCGCGTGCGCGGGGATGATCCGTCTGGGCAGTTCTGGGAGCAGCATCCCCAGAGGTGTTCCCCGCGTGCGCGGGGATGATCCGCAACTGCTGTGCAGGCATGAGTGGAGACACCAGTGTTCCCCGCGTGCGCGGGGATGATCCGCCGACCGTCATGGCGGCGAACGCCACCGTGGCGTGTTCCCCGCGTGCGCGGGGATGATCCGCTCGCTGCGGTGGATCGCGCTCGGGTCCGGGTGTGTTCCCCGCGTGCGCGGGGATGATCCGGCGACCACGGAGCCGTCGGGCGCGAACTCCACGTGTTCCCCGCGTGCGCGGGGATGATCCCCCTTCCGCCGCTGCCCCGGCCGCCTAAACCTCGTGTTCCCCGCGTGCGCGGGGATGATCCGTCTCAGAACACCCAGCTTGCACCAAACGGGAGGTGTTCCCCGCGTGCGCGGGGATGATCCGCAGGCCCCGGCGGTTGATCCGCTGGTTGAGCTGTGTTCCCCGCGTGCGCGGGGATGATCCGCGCAATGTCCATCAAAAAAATAGGCCCCGGCTGTGTTCCCCGCGTGCGCGGGGATGATCCGCGCGCCTGGGGCTCCACGAGGTCCAGGGCGATGTGTTCCCCGCGTGCGCGGGGATGATCCGTATGATTGCAGGAGAAACCCACCGAGAGTCCTGTGTTCCCCGCGTGCGCGGGGATGATCCGTGGCTGCTCGGCGGGCTGTCCATCGAAGTGTGGTGTTCCCCGCGTGCGCGGGGATGATCCGAAGTGCTGTTGGCAGACGTGGACTTTCACGAGGTGTTCCCCGCGTGCGCGGGGATGATCCGTTATACAAGCCTTCATCATTTCCAAGCCAGAGGTGTTCCCCGCGTGCGCGGGGATGATCCGGAGCGCTTAGATATGGATCAACGCGAGCGGAAGTGTTCCCCGCGTGCGCGGGGATGATCCGTCATGACAAGGCTTGAAGAGATCAAGGCGCGGGTGTTCCCCGCGTGCGCGGGGATGATCCGGACCTGGGCGCGGCGTCTGCCACGGGCTACCAGTGTTCCCCGCGTGCGCGGGGATGATCCGGACGTTTTGACCAGGATCGAGGCCAAAGGGGAGTGTTCCCCGCGTGCGCGGGGATGATCCGCTCCTGTCGCACGACTACGCCATCCTTGGCGAGTGTTCCCCGCGTGCGCGGGGATGATCCGGTCACGTTCCACACCCTGCGACATACTTACGCGTGTTCCCCGCGTGCGCGGGGATGATCCGGTCGACGATGAGGCCGGTCATCCCACCACCTCGTGTTCCCCGCGTGCGCGGGGATGATCCGCCGTAGACCTCATCGGGCGTCCGAGCCTGGAGGTGTTCCCCGCGTGCGCGGGGATGATCCGGCGTGTCCGCGATCATGGACCAGGACGGCAAAGTGTTCCCCGCGTGCGCGGGGATGATCCGGACGTGGCGGCCCGCATCGAGCGACAGGAGAAGTGTTCCACGCGTGCGCGGGGATGATCCGGCGGGCAGCTTCGAGCTCAAGGACATGGCCAAGTGTTCCCCGCGTGCGCGGGGATGATCCGCCCATGAACTCGATGGCTGCTCCCTCGCCAACGTGTTCCCCGCGTGCGCGGGGATGATCCGGACGTGGCGGCCCGCATCGAGCGACAGGAGAAGTGTTCCACGCGTGCGCGGGGAAGATCCCGGATTGCGCGGAGGTGATAGAAGCCACGTCGAAGTGTTCCACGCGTGCGCGGGGAAGATTCGTGCGGGGGCTCAATGACGCCAGGCAGCCAAACATGTACCCCGTGTGCTGAGGTGATACCTACCCACTATCGCACGGTCACGCTCGAACGGCGCTCCTCCCAACAACGTGGGCACTGCCCCAACAGCCAACTCAAGGAGGTCAACATGTGCCTACCAGACCCTACCACACTGCCCCTGCTCTACCGATGGGAGGGCAAGCACCTGACCATGGACGTGCGCGACTACGGCAGCAGTAGCCGACTGGCCATCACAGGGCATGCACGATGGCGCAAGTGGAACCTGCTCAAAATGGTGCCGGGCCGCCAGCTCTGGCTCTTCAAATACATTGCACGCCTGTTTGAAGCCCTGGAACAAGCAGACGCGAACCAACAAGGCAGCCAAGGACATTGATGCCGCAGAAGACCTACGACGCCGCCAAGCAACGGCCCCTGGCTTTCAAGGTGAACTCAAATTCGCCCTGACTCCAGCGTTTGGGAATCCTAGCTGGCTTTGGCAGTCCGTAATCGGGTCAGATGACCAGTTGGCTTTGGCGAGATTGGCGTCTGGCGACACCACTGGCCGCCTCGTAAGTAACGGCGGGTTTCTCGCGCCCTGGTACGGCTACTCGGGCTTTGCGCCCGACGGCTTTTGCGGGAGCGTGGCCAGGATCGGCAGCGGGTCCAGCTTCCGTGGCCCGGCCAGGAGCAACTCTGCGGCCTGGTCCCCGTCCACCTTTGCCCAATCCACCCGGCTGGTGGCCCGCTTCTCGGCCTTGATTCTGAGACTCTCCAGCTTGACGAGCTTTGGCATGACCTCACTCCCCTCAAAAGCTCTACAACCTTTTGCTGCTGACGAGCTTTTCGCAGTTTACACCATCACGAGGGCCCCCACCCGAAGCTCAGCAAGGCTCCTACGCCCAATCCCCCCGATGGGACCCTTTAGACCCACCTCCCTCTCGTCACAGAGGGGGGTGCCCGGGGTGGGGGAGCGTATGTGCATGAAGGCGAAGTTGATCCAGCCGAGGACCCTTAACAGCCCGTTGCAAAAGGTCGTTTTCGGCTATTACCCCTCACAGACGACTGCGATGGGCATGATTGCGCGGCATTGCTCCTCTGCAACCAAGA